>CAZHXO010000008.1:0-11689 GCA_964536585.1 uncultured Gammaproteobacteria bacterium | reverse complement strand
GCAGTTGTCCGAATCCTGAATGTGATTATCAGGAAGCTCACCAACCAGGTAAACCCTGTTTTAAACAAGTTTGCCCCGAATGTGGTAGTCAATTAATTAGAAAAAGAGAATAATGAAGCTTGCAATTGCCAGTTCAGGCAAACAAAAAACCAGCTTAATAGATTCTCGTTTTGGTAGATGTTCTTTTTTCCAAATTGTGGATTTGGATAATCCCGAGGAGATTGAAGTTGTTCCTAATCCCGGTAAGGCTAGCCAGCGGGGGGCGGGAGTTGCGGCAGTACAAGCAGTTGCTAATTATGGAGCAGAAAAAGTTATTGCCGGCAATTTTGGCCCCAATGCTTTGCAAGCTCTAAGTTCTACCGGGATTCAGGCAATAACTGAAGAGACTAAAAAATCAGTTGATCAAATTATTAAGGAGTATCAAAGTGAGTAACTTAAAAAAAGGACAGCATTTAACTGAGCTAGCTGCCGGATTGGAAACATTTTTGGCCTTGTCCAAGGTAGTTATTGGCTTGGTTTCAGGCAGTGTTGTCTTAATTTCCGATTCCCTCCATAGTGTTTTTGATTTGTTGACTATTTTTGCCTCCTGGTTTGGTTTGAAAATGGCTCAAAAAGAACCAGATGAGAAATTTCCGTATGGTTATTATAAAGCGGAAAACTTAGCAACTCTTTTTATTTCCCTGTTGATTTTTTACGCCTTTAGTCAAATGCTTTTTCAGGCTTATTCCCGCTTACAGGAGTTAGCAGCGATTGAGCTACCGATTTTAGCCTTAGGAATATCTTTGCTTGATGCAATTGTTCTTTTCTTTTTCGGCCGCTATGAAATAAAGGTGGGTAAGGAAATTAATTCTCAAAGCTTGGTTTCTTTGGGCAAAGAAAATCGGACCCATGTTATTAGTTCTTCGGCAGTCTTTTTAGGCACTTTGGCCACTGTAAATAAAATTCCCTATGTGGAGGGAATAATTACTTTTTTAGTTTCAGGTTTAATTTTCAAAATTGGCCTGGAGACGATTAGAGAGGGTATTTTGGGATTAATGGATGTCAGCCCGGATGAGCGCTTAAAAGAGAAGATTATTACAGTTACTGAGTCGGTTCCTGGGGTTAAAGAAGCCTTTGATTTGAAATTAAGAAAATCCGGGCCATTTGTTTTTGGTCAAATTAAAATTGGGGTAGGCAAAAAATTAAAGGTTGAACAAAGTCATCAGTTGGCTGATCAAGTTGAAGAAAAAGTTATTAGCAATTTTGATCAGATTACTTCTTTTCTGGTCCATATTGAACCGCATGTTGATAAGTTTTACCATTTAGCTTTGCCAATAAAAATGGATAAGGGTTTGGACTCTCCCTTGTCTGATAAATTTGGTCGCGCCCCCTACTTTTTATTTGTTAATTTGGAGAAAAATAAAATCAAAGGAAATTATGTAATTGAAAATCCGCATTTGGATAAACAAGTTAGGGTGGGCTTGGCAGTGGTCAAATTAATTAATCAACAACGGGCAGATACAGTTATTTCTAAACAGATGGGAGAAATATCTTTTCATACCTTACGGGATTATTTAATTGATATTTATCAGACTGATAAAAAAACAGCTAATGAAGCAATTGACTTATTTAAGCATGGAGAATTAAAAGAGCTTGCTCGACCGAGTAAAAAAAATGAGTAAAGTTAAGCAGATAGCAGTTACTGGCGGTAAAGGTGGAGTAGGCAAGTCAACAATTTCAATTTTACTCGCTAGTCAATTAGCTAAGAAAGAAAAAGTTATTTTGGTTGATGCCGATGTTGAGTGTCCGAACGATTATCTGTTGGTTGACAAGAAGCTGAACCAAAGCACCGAACAAATTTATGCTTATTACCCGCAATTGGATAAAAGCAAATGCCAAAAATGTGGTTTATGTGGGCAAAAGTGCCGTTTTAATGCTATTTTAGCTCCGCTTGGAGACTATCCTCGTTTTTTCCCTGAATTATGTGCCAGCTGCGGTTTATGTTGGCATATCTGTCCATATAATGCAATAAAACCTAAAAAGAAATTAACGGCAAATATTTATGAAAACCAGATTAGCCCAAATTTAATTCTTATTACTGGTGAAGCTAAAGTTGGAGTTGATGAAACCGGGCCAATTGTTGGCGAATTAAGGAAATATGCTCAGAAAAAGGCAAGGGATTTTGGGGCAGGAAAAATAGTTGTTGATACTGCTCCTGGAACTCACTGTAGTGTGATTAATGCTTTATTAAACACCGATTTAGCAATTGCAGTAACAGAACCGACTCCATTGGGCAAGCATGATTTAGGCTTGATAATTGAAGTGATAAAAAAACTCGGTGGTGATTACAAGATTATTGTTAATCAAAGTGATTTGGGGGATTTAAGCCTGATAAAGAAGAATTTTGCCAAAAGGAAAATAATTGCCGAAATACCTTATTGTGAAAAGATAATTAAAGCTTATGTTCAAAAAAAATTATTAAGTTTGGATAGTCATAGAATAAAAAGATGCCTGGAAAAGATTTAACCGTTGCTGTTGCCTCTGGTAAAGGAGGGGTGGGTAAGTCAATGCTCACCTCGGCGTTAGCAATGCTTTTAAGCCGGCAAGAAAAAATAATTGCTATTGATGCCGATGTTGATGCCCCTAATTTGCATTTGTGGTTAGGGGGAGTAGAAAAATGGGACGAGATAAAAAAGGTTTCTTTAACTGAAAAAGCTAAGCTAATCAAGCCAGAGTTTGATTGTCAAAAGTTTAAGGTTAACTGTCAGTTTGGGGCAATTAAGTGTGAAAGCGGTCGGTTAAAAATCAATCCTTTTTTATGCGAGGGGTGCGGCTTATGTGAGTATATTTTGGGGTCTGAATATATAAAGATGGAGAAAGTAATTAACGGAGAATTAAGGTTTAAAAAAAATATTCATGGCTTCCCCTTAATTTCCGGCCAGCTTTATCCCGGTCAAACCGGTTCCGGTAAAATTGTTGACGAGATAATTCAATATCACTCCAAGAGAGACAACCTAAAGTTAATTGATGTTCCTGCTGGGTTAGGCTGTCCAGTAACAGCCGCTTTAAAAGAAACAGATTTGGCTCTTTTGGTTACTGAACCGACTCCAACTGGATGGTCAGATTTAAAACGAATCTTATCAGTGGTTGAAAGCTTTAATTTAGGTTGGAGATTAGTTATAAACAAGTATGATCTTGATCAAGAAAAGACTAAAAAGATTATTCACTGGGCAGGAGAGAAATATTTAGGCAAGATTAGTTATAACCGCAAAGTATTTCAAAACTTAGCGCGCTTAGAACCGATAATGATGAGCGACCTAAAAACTAAACAGGAGATTAAAAGTTTGTTTAAATCTTTTTCTGATTGGATTAAAACCAATGAGCAGTAAAAATCAAGGACTAACTGATAAGCAAGCAGCCCAAAAACTAAAACGGTTTGGTCCCAATGAGATTAGAAAAAACAAAAAAATATCCTGGACTAAATTGGTTTTAGACCAATTAAAGTCTCCATTAATATATATTCTCTATTTTGCTGGCTTGGTTACTTTAGTTTTAGGAGAAACAACAGACAGCATTGTTATCTTTCTGGCGGTGATTGTTAACAGCGGGTTGGGTTTTTTCCAAGAGTTTAAGGCCGAGAAGGCTCTAAAAGCATTAAAAAACCAAATTACTCCCCAGGCAACTGTTATTCGTAATGGGCAGAAAAAAGAAATTAAAGCGACTGAACTAGTTCCTGGTGATATTGTAGTCATAAAATCTGGCCAATCCATTCCGGCTGATGGCAAACTTATTGAGCAAAGAGATTTGCAGGTTAATGAAGCCATTTTAACCGGGGAATCCCGGCCGGTAAATAAAAATGCTGACGATGAAAATAAACTGTTTTTAGGCTCGAGTGTAGTTTCAGGGACAGGGAAATTTGAAGTTATCCAGACTGGCTCTAAAACCAGAATAGGGCAGCTGGCGCAAAACTTAGAGGGAACAGTATCCGAACAAACACCGTTGAAAAAACAAGTGGAACAATTGGCCAGGAATTTGACATTTTTATTCGGAATAATCTGCCTAGTGGTCTTTATTGAAGGCTTATGGAGAAGCCGTCCTTTGTTAGAAATGCTTAATTTAGCGGTATCTTTAGCCGTAGCTGCTATTCCTGAAGGATTAGCAATTTCTGTCACCATGGTTCTGGCCTTAGGCATGGAAAGAATTGCCAAAGAAAACGGATTAGTTAGAAAGCTGCTGGCTGCTGAAGCTTTAGGGGCAGTAGATTTAATTTGCTTGGATAAAACAGGCACTTTAACTGAAGGACAGATGCGAGTAGTAGAAACTGAATTAGAAGGTGAAAAACTGGCTGCTTATGCTGCAATTTGCGCTAATAGTTCGATTAATGCCGTTGATGTTGCGCTAATGAATTGGGCAAGGCAGAATTATTCTCAAACATTTTCCAAGTGTAAAAAGGACCGCTATAAGATGTACCCGTTTCAATCTGAGCGAAAATTTAGTGCTGCTTGGGTCAAGGATAATAACCAAAACAAATTTTTTGTTTATGGAGCACCGGAACTAATGATGGAATGGTCTAAGCTGACAGGAAAGGAAGAAAAAAAATGGGAACAGAAACTAGCGATTGGGGCAAGGAAAGGTTATCGGGCAATTGGCTTATCCTACCTGCCGGTTAAAAATAATCCTGACAAAAAATGGGAGGCTTTGTCCCACGGAGTAAATGACGGTGTTGATCTAATTTGGTTGGGGTTAATTTTTATGGCTGACCCGTTGCGAGAGAAAGTTAAGCAATCACTGCAAATGGCCCAGAAAGCCGGGATTGAGCTGAAAGTGGTCACTGGAGATTATTTTCATACTGCGATTGCGGTGATGAAGCAATTAGGATTGGCAACAGCTGATGAGCTTAAACAAGGCAAGGCAATGAGCGGACAAGCATTGGAAAAAATCCCAGTCGATTCCTTAGTAAAGAGGATTGAGAAAATAAAACTTTTTTACCGCACCCAGCCGGAGCAGAAAATAAAAATTGTTAAAGCTTTGCAATCAAACGCCCATACGGTGGCGGTGATTGGGGACGGAGTTAATGATTCGCTGGCTTTGAAAAAAGCGGACATCGGCGTTGTAGTTGGCGAAGCAACCGATGTCGCTAAAGAAACTGCAGATTTGGTCTTGCTGGATTCCAAATTTTCCACCATTGTTGCCGCAATTGAAGAAGGGAGAATGATTTTTAATAATATTAAAAAAGTAGTTGTTTTTTTGTTGACCTCAAGTTTTTCAGAAGCTGTTCTTCTGGCGGTTAGTTTTCTGTTAAATCTTCCTTTGCCAATAACAGCAGTCCAGATTTTATGGGTTAATTTAATTGAAGATAGTTTGCCGGGACTGGCTTTAGCTTTTGAAAGGGACAACCGTCATCAGCTCTTAAACCAGAAACCTAGAGATAAGGATAGTCCGATTTTGGATAAAGAGATGAAAACTATTATTTTTATTGTTGGTTTGGTAACCGATTTTTTGCTTTTTGGTTTGTTTTACGTTCTTTTAAAACAAAAGCTTTCTCTGCCGGTGATTAGAACAATGATATTTTCCGGTTTAGCCTTAGATTCTTTATTCTTTGTTTTTTCCACCAAAAGCTTATCTCAAAATATTTGGGAAATTAAAACCTTTGATAACTGGTATTTGAATTTAAGTGTGATATTGGGAATTATTTTATTATTAACTGCTATTTATTTTCCTCCCTTAAACACTGTATTTAAAACTCAGCCTCTTGGCCTTTATCAGTTGTTGTTAGTTGCTGGGCTGTCGGTTGTTGATTTGATTGGAATTGAGTTGGTTAAGTTGAAATTCAAGTCTTAAAGTCATAAAATGGCAAAAGTGACCAAAAAGATAATTTTACTTGGGCTGTTTGCCCTTTTTGTTTTTGCTCCAGTTGAGATTAAAGCTGAGCCAAAAGTGGAAATCCATTTATTTTGGACTCAGGGCTGTCCGCATTGTCTTGAAGAAAAGGAGTTTTTATCTCAGTTAAAAGAAAAATATCCCCAGATAACACTTAATACCTATGAGGTGGGACAGAATAATCAAAATCATCAGCTGATGGAAAAATTTGCCCAACAGCTAGATACTAATGTTCCCGGTGTGCCGTTTACAGTAATTGGTGATGATTATGTTATTGGTTATCAAAGTGATCAAACCACTGGACAAGAAATTGAAAATTTAATTAGACAGCAACTCGGGGTGGATTCGCAAGCAAAAGTAAAACTGCAAACAATAGACCTCTTTTTAATTGGAGAAATTAATTTAGAAGAGCTGTCCTTGCCGGCTTTGAGTATTGTCCTCGGCCTCTTAGACGGGTTTAATCCCTGTGCAATGTGGGTCTTGGTTTTTTTAATTAGTCTGCTTTTGGGCATGAAGAACAGGACCCGCCGCTGGGCCTTGGGAATAACTTTTTTAATAACTTCTGCTTTAGTTTATTTTGCGATTATGGCTGCCTGGCTAAACTTCTTTTTGTTAATTGGAGCGGTTATTTGGGTCCGCTTAATTATTGGTTTGGTTGCTTTAGGAGCCGGAGGCTATAATTTGCGCGAGTATTGGGTAAATAAACAAGGAACTTGTAAAGTTACGCATGGAGAAAGAAGAAAAAAGATTTTTGAACGTCTTCGTAATATTACTCATGAAAGGAATTTTTGGCTTGCCTTAGGAGGAATAATTCTTTTAGCAATTGCAGTTAATGTAGTGGAACTCATTTGCTCAGCCGGTTTGCCAGCAGTGTTCACTCAAGTTTTAACTCTTAATAATCTAGCGATGTGGAAATATTATTTCTATCTTGGCCTGTATATTGTCTTTTTCTTGATTGACGATTTGTTTGTTTTTTTTGCAGCAATGATAACTTTGGAGATGACTGGGATTGATGCTAAATATTCGCGCTATTCAAGTTTAATTGGGGGGATTTTGATGTTTGTTTTAGGCTTTTTGCTTATCTTCAAACCGGGTTGGCTGATGTTTGGATAAATTGGGTGTTAGTGGGCCGTTCAGGACTCGAACCTGAGACCTCTGTCTTATCAGGACAGCGCTCTTGCCGACTGAGCTAACGGCCCGCCTTCGGCGAGGCAAGCCCATTGTGTGAACCCGAGAGGACTTGAACCTCTGACCTTTCGCACGTCAAGCGAACGCTCTGGCCAACTGAGCTACGGGTTCATAGCTTTCAAACTGTAACTTTCGTAATAGATTAATATATTTTCAAGGTAGCCAACTGTCCGCCTAAAACGGCGGATGGGCCGTTGTAGGCCCAAGCTACGGGTTCCTAAAACCGTAGGTTCATTTTAACATATCGGGGTAAAAGATAAAAATGGGGTAGTCTTACCTAAATCCCGCATTTGGTGTAAAAGGATTAAGGAAAATTTATCTCAACGATCGTTCAAGTAAATTTATAATAAAGTAAATGCTCAAATTTTCAAATATTTAAATGGGCGATGGGCGATAGAGGGTAGATTATGGATGATAGAAGGTAGATAATATGATATATTCAAACATAGAAAAATGTCCAAAAAAATAATATTTGCTTTTGTTGGTTTAGTCGGGGTAATCGGACTGTTTGTTTTTATCTTTACTAATTCTTTAAATAAACAAGAGGCAGCAATTAAATTGGTTAGTCATCCCAGCGCTAAAGTGTATATTAACGGTAAACAGGCCGGAACAACTCCCTATGAGAATGATAATTTGCCTGCTGAACTAACCACATTTAAATTAGCTCTTGAGAACAGCGATCAGTTTTGGCAACGGGATTTAAAGTTGACTCCAAATACCCAAACTATTGTTAACTGGAATTTTAATCCTCAAGAAGAGCAGCAGTTTGGCTCTGTGCTTTATTTGGAGAAAATCTCTTATCCTGACCGGGCGGATTTGATGGTTACTTGCCAATCTCAATCTTGTTCAGTTAAGGTTGACGGCCAGTTAAAAGGCCCGGCGCCGTTGAATTTAGAAGCAGTTGGTCCAGGAGAACACACAATTACTGTGTCACAACCTGGCTACCAGGCACAAGAAGTTACTGCCCGGGCAGTAAAAAACTATCGCTTGGTGGTTGAAATTGAGTTGGCAAAAAAAGAAGCGGAACAAGAAATTGTCGACCAGGTAGCGACTCCAACTCCAGGTCCCGATTTGCCAAAAGTGATTATTTTGCAGACCCCAACCGGTTGGTTAAGAGTTCGGGAGGGTCCGTCAACTGGCAATCCAGAAGTGGCTAAAGTTAGCCCGGATGAAGAGTTTGTTTTACTCGACGAGCAAGAGGATTGGTACAAAATTGAGTATGAAGAAGGAAAAGAAGGCTGGATCTCTGCTACTTATGCTGAAAAAATTAATTCTTCCGATTAGTCCTAATTGTCCGGTGGAGTAAAAGAAGCAGAAAACTAATTGCCATAAAGATCATGATGATCGCCCAGATTTTTTGATTGCTGTTTAACTGCAAAACAAGAAAGCCGAGCAAAGCGGAAAAGAGCCAATAAGTAATAGCGATTAATGGTTTAGGCAGACCGATTTTTAGAAGTAAGTGGTGGAAATGTTTAGCATCGCCCCATACTGGGCTTTGGCCTTTAATTAGTCTTCGGCTAATTGCCCACAAGCCATCAACCATGGGCAAAGCTAAGGTGAGGATAACAGTGGCTAGTTTTGCTCCAGAAAGAATGGCTAATACGCCAATGATAAAACCAGCCAGGCTTTTACCGCTGTATCCAGGCATCATTTTTTGAGGGTAGAAGTTGTAAGGGAGAAAACCAAGGTAAGCTCCGGATGTTGCTGCTGCCAGGATGGTTACTGGCCATTGGGTTAAGTCATTGACAAAACGGAGGCTAAGAATGCCGATGACTAAAGTGGTTATGGTGACGAAACCGGGTAATTGGCCGGCAATACCAGCTGACCAGCCAACTACATTCATACACCAAACCAGCCATAAAAAAGTAGTGATGTCAGCGAGAGAAAAGAATAAAAAGGTTTGATCTAGATGGACAATCCCATTAATAGGATTGGTAATGAACTTAATTTTAATTCCGAAGTGGATGATAATAAGTGCAGCAATGGCGTTAGTAATCAAACGTAGATAAGGGCTAAGATCAAAAATGTCATCTAAAAAGCCAGCAATTAGAGTGATTAAGCCGGCAGTGAAAACTGCTTTTAGTTGAGGATCAGGCTGTAAAAAGATAACTACGCTTAAAAAAGTGGCTAAAAAAATGCTTATTCCGCCGCCGCGGGGAATTGGTCTTTGGTGGGTAGTGTTAAACTTCTCGTCATTTTCAGGATCTTCGAGCCAGCCTTGTTTTCTAAACCACCAGATAATTAAAGGAGTAGTAATTAAGCTGATAAAAAAAGCAACAAGCCCGGGTTTTATAAAAAGAGAAATAAACATTAGATGATTAGAGAAATTATTTTGAATAATGTGATTAAACTTAAAAGATTAATGATTACATTAGTCCACATTAAGCATAAACTTAGAAATTTCTTTTTTCCTAAAAGGAGAACAACCAGACCAGAGTTAATTAAAAGGCTGGCAAGGCAAAATCCGGGCAGGATAAAAAGTGAGTAGGGAGTGGCTAGTTGTGCCTCACCCCAGGGACGGGAGTAATAAAGGGGGACTTGCGGTGGCAGTTGGGGTAAATAAAAACTGATTGCTGTCACCTGGATAGCAACTGAGAGGACTGAAAATAATAGAGGATAAAAAAATGCTTTGCTTAACCAGAGTTGGCCAAGGTTGGATAAAAATATACCGATTTTTTTGAGCATTAATATTTATCAGTTACCCAATATTCTAAACGTTTACCCAATAAAAGTTTTGTTTGAGCATCCAGCCCGGGTAATACTGACATAAACAAAGTTGAAATAGGCATGGTTATCCATTGGAGAATATAAGCTGCTTTCTGCCAAAAACTAAGTTTTTGTTTGGGTTCAGGTTTGAGCAGAAGGTCAAGGATAATAGTGATTGCTAGAAAAAACAAACAAACGGTTAAGACCAAACGAGAGAATTTAGGTAGGTTATAACCGAGCGAAGTTTGGAAAAACTTGGGGTTAAGTAGTGGAGGCAAAGAGGCCCCTAGGGTTAAAATAAACCAATTTGTTGACCAAATTACATGGGTTTGAATTAGTTT
Organism: uncultured Gammaproteobacteria bacterium; assembly: GCA_964536585.1. Taxonomy (GTDB): domain Bacteria; phylum Patescibacteriota; class Microgenomatia; order UBA12405; family JAHJSD01; genus CAZDJQ01. Next base: position 1,595 of record CAZHXO010000008.1, on the reverse strand, counting down.
GTATATTCTTAGTGCTTTAATTAGAAGGGGAATTTCCGGATGATGTTTAGATTGGGCAATGGCATAAGGAATGTCAGTCGCTCCCCAAGCATGACGCTGACACTGCAGATAACGGTTTTTAAGGGCTTGCCAATAAGTTTTGCCTTCTGGAGCGTCAATATGAGTGGGAGTATAAATTGGTTTAACTGAAACTTTGCCTTGTTTGGTAAAAAAAGCTTGAAAGAATATATGCCAGTCTTCTGGGATAATATCAGTATCCCAATAACCGACTTCATCAAGCAGTTTTAAAGATAAAGAATAAGCAGAGTAGTTGAAAAACAATCCGTCCGGGTCTTGCATGTGAGCCAAGTAAATAATATTGGAAATCACACCGACAACACGGATTGGCGCTGGAACTTGATGAAGGTTGTTATACCAAAAAATAGGCGACTGCCAGAATCTTAAATACCTTTTCTGATTTTTAGCAAAATGATAGTTTAAACTGGCAAAATATTGGGGATGAAACTGGGCATCAGCATCACAACTAGTAACGGTTAAATAGTTAATATCCCAGCCTTGTTCGTCAACTAACAGATGTTTTATTTGTTTAGCAGCCCAAGCTTCATTAGAAGCCTTACCCTTGATTTCACCGGCAATATCAGCTGGATGATAGGTAGCGGTTAGCAAGTGAAATTTATCTTTAAATTTTTCAATCAACTCTTTGGCTCTTTGGTTATATCCCCTTGCCCTTTGTTCCATGGCCAAGACGACAACTAGTTTCTTTTGAGGATTAATTCCCTGTTGATTAGCCAATGATTCAAGATTTTTGGAAATTGTTTTTACGGATTCATTATAGTTGGGAATAAGAATGATATTCTTAACTTTATCCCACTCTAGCCAATCTTGTTTTTTTTCTTGCTGGTATTTGTCTTTCCAGCTAATGCTCTCGGTTTTTTTTATTTGTAAATAGCCTCGGATACCTAAAATGGCAGTTTTAGCGGATTGATAGAACCAAAAAACTAAGAAGGCGATAACTGAGTAAGCAACTAAGCGTGGGGCAATTAATGAGCCAATAACAAGGAACAAAATTAAAAACCAAGCAATTAATCCCGGTAACATTTCTAAAAGTCGATAAAATCTGGTATTTTTGTCTATTTTGCTCATTGGCGCTTATTTTATCATTTTTGCTGTTGAAAGTATATTTTGTCCTCTAAAGAAGGATAATATAAAAGCCGATAGTTTTCCTCTAAATAGAAATCAAGCTGGTCCCAAGTTTGTTTTTCTCGCTTTTGTTTAACAATTATCTTCGGGGTATTTTGTTTAATTGCCTCCATGGTTTCTTTTTTCCCGTCAAAGTCGTTGATGTGATAATTAACAGTATAGCGGCCTGGAGGCAAACGTTCTGATAGAGCATAAACACATGAGCCTTCACCCCAAACAAAGATGCGGTCATCAGGTGCGCTGTTGCGTTTAATTAGCTTAGCTATTTGATAGTTTTGTTCACTTTGATTGCCCCAATATTTTAAGTATTCTTGCTTATTAATCTTCCCAGTGGTGTAGTGGATAAAATTTTGATAGTAGGGCAAAATTGGATACCACCAAAATTGATAGTAAAG
>CAZHXO010000007.1:0-11757 GCA_964536585.1 uncultured Gammaproteobacteria bacterium | reverse complement strand
CGGGCGGATGTTTGGGAAATTTATTTCCCAAAAGTTGAAAGTTCAAAGTGAAAAGTTAAAAAAAGCGGGAAGAATTTTAGAACTTGAAAACGGCTGGCAAGTAGTCTTTCTTAATTGTTATATGAACAACTCCGGTTCCTGTTTAAAGGATATTTTAAAATTCACTGACCACCAACCACTAGCCACTAACCACTATGTTATTGTGCACGACGACTTAGACATTCCCTTAGGAGAGTTTAAGGTTCAAAAAAACAGAACTTCCGCCGGCCATAAAGGGGTGCAATCAATAATTAATACTTTTGGAACTAAAGATTTTAAACGGATACGGATTGGTATTGGCCGATCAAAAAAAATTCCTGAAGAAAAATATGTCCTGATGCATTTTAGTAAAAGGGAGAAAGAGGAGCTAGAAAGAGTTTTTGAAAACATTTTGGTAAAATTAGGATGATATGAAAGTACATTTTTTAGGGATAGGTGGAGCAGGGTTAAGTGCATTAGCCGGCTGGATGGTTGACAATGGTTATCAGGTTGGCGGTTGTGATGTTGATGCTAATCAGCGGGTTAAACCTTTATTAGATAAAGGAGTAGATTTCAGCAAGGGTAATTCTCCTGATCATATTAGTTCCGATTTAGATTGGTTAATTCACCCGAATATTGATCAGTCTCATGAGGAAATTCAGGCAGCTAAAAATAAGGGTGTTGAAACTTCAACCTATTTTCAAGCGTTGGGCAAAGTAACTTCTGGTTACCAGACAATCGCTGTATCCGGGGCTCATGGGAAAACGACTACCACCTTAATGATTAAAACTATTTTGGAAAAATTAGGCAAGGAGCCGAACGCAATTATTGGCGAAGGGATTTATTGTCATGGGAATAGTGATTTGTTTGTAGTTGAAGCTTGTGAGTATAAAAGCCAGTTTCTTTCTTTAAAACCTGATATTTTAATTATTAATAATATTGCTTATGACCATCCTGATTGTTACGACTCAATTGAAGAAGTACGAGAAGCTTTTGAACAACTTATTTCCCAGATGAAAAAAGGGTCCTGGGTAATTGGGTATGATCAGGATCGGTTAGTAAAGCAAGTTTTGAAAAAGGCTAAAGGGAAGGCTTTGAAAATTGACACTTTTGGGCAAGAAGTTATAGGCTTTAATCCCAAAGGTTGGGGTTCTGACTCAATTTTAAAACTGCAAGGAAGGAAAGTGAAATTACATTTAGATTTACCCGGTAAACACAATGTTTTAAATGCCTCAGCAGCAATTAAAGCAGTAACTAAACTTGGACTTAAGCCGCAAGAGGCAGCCGGTGCTTTAAGGGGTTTTAGCGGTTGTCGGCGGCGATTGGAAAAAATCGGCCAAGTTGGTCAAGCAGTTTTAATTGATGATTACGGCCATCACCCTGACCAAATTTCAGCGGTACTTGATTGTTTGCGTGGTGTTTACCCTGATCAGCGGCTGGTAGCGGTGTTTGAACCTCATCAGTATGAACGGACCTGGCAGTTGTTTAATCAGTTTACCCGAGTTTGGGATAAGGTGGACAAGCTTTATCTGCTACCGATATATAAGATTAAGGGTAGAGAATCAAAAGATGCTTTGGAAGGAGTAAGTATTGAGAAATTATTCAAAGCGCTAAAGGAAAAAGGAGTTAATGTCGAGTTGGAAAAAGAAAAAAGTGCGATGTTAGAACATTTAAACCAGGAAGGGGAAAATGCAAAAGCAATTATTGTTTTTTCTGCCGGCCCTTTTTCTGATTTCCTAAGGCAGCAAGAATTATGAAAGTTGACAATTACGTCCTAGTTCAAGGCCTAGGTTTAAATCAGGGTGGGGTAGGAGCAGCTAAATATTTTGCTCAAAAAGGTAGAAATGTTTTGGTGACAGATTTAAAGTCAGAAAAAGAATTAAAATCTTCAATAGAGACGCTATCAGAATTTGACAATATTAATTTTGTTTTAGGTGAGCATAGGAAAAAGGATTTTAAAAAAGCATCTTTGGTTATTTCTTCTCCTGCAGTTCCGCCGAAAAGTAAATATGTCCAGGTTGCTAAAGATAACCAGATACCGGTTTATACGCCAATGTCTTATTTTTTTACTCACAAAAGGGGATTGACCGTTGGTGTTACTGGGACGCGCGGGAAATCAACAACTACAAAATTGATTTATGAGATGTTGAAAAGAGAGAAAAAGAATGTTTTTTTAGGGGGCAATATCGGCCGGTCAGTATTAGACTTTTTAGATCAGTTAGATGACAAATCTATTTCAGTTTTGGAAATTTCCAATTTAATGCTCTTATGGCTTGGTCAGATAAAAAAAAGCCCAGAAATTGCTGTCTTAACTTGTATTTATCCCGACCATCTCAACCGTCATCCGTCAATGGAGGATTATGTTAATACCAAAACCAAAATTTTTGAATTTCAAACAAAAGATGATTTGCTGATTATTAATCAAGATCAAGAAATAACCAGGGACTTAGCTGAGCAAGTAGATCCCCAAGTTGAATTTTTTAGGCGAGAGGATTTTAACTATCAAGATTTAGTTAATGATGTTTTTCATCCTTTATCGGGTGAATATAATCAAAGTAATATTATGGCGGCGGTTAAGGTTGTAAAATATCTGGGTATTTCCAGTTCTGCAATAGAACAAGCAATCTCTAACTATCCAGGCCTTTACGGTAGGCAAATGTATTTAGGTGAGGTTAATGAGGTCAAAGTAATTAATGATACTTGTGCGACTATGCCTCAAGCAGTAATGGTAGCCTTAAAAAAGTTTAAAGATTATCCAACAATACTATTATTTGGAGGAAAAGATAAAGGACTATCTTATCAAGTTTTAGCTGAAGCAATTGTTAATTACAAACCCAAAACAATAATTGTTTTATCCGGAAGCGGCGCTGACAAGTTATTACTGGAATTAGACAAACTTAGTTTAGACATACCTATATATAAAGGCTATAAAAAATTGGAAGATGCAGTTGAAAAAAGTATGAAAATTGCTGATCCAGGTGACCTTTTATTATTTTCACCCGGAGGGTCGAGTTTTGAACGGTTTGCCAATGAGTTTGACCGCGGCAGAAAATTTGATGAAATAATTTCTAAATATAAAAATGACTAAAAAAGTTCACTTAATTGGCATTGGTGGAGAAGGACTTTATTATTTAGCTTTGTATCTTCATTATTTAGGTTGGCAGGTTAGCGGTTCAGATATAAAAAAGTCTGAACGAACCAAGAGGTTGATTAAATTAGGCATCAAAGTTTTTATTGGTCATAAAACTTCTAATTTAGATCAAGATTTGGACTTAGTAGTTGTCTCCCCGGCAGTAGCCAAAGATGTCAATGAAGTTAAGGCAGCTAAAGACCAGGGCCTGAAAATTTATTCTTATCGCCAAGCTTTAGATTGGGTATTTAGCAAGCTGGAAAAAGATGATTTAACCCCTAGACAAGAACAAGCTCTTAGAAAATCAAATTTTGCTCCGTTTTATTTTTTGGATTTTGGCAGAACAAAGCTTATTGGCGTAACCGGCACAGACGGGAAAACAACAACTTCTAGTATGACTCATCATTTGTTAGTTAAATCTGGAATAAAAGCCGGCTTGGTAAGTACAGTGATTGCTAAAATGGGCAATCAAGAAATGGAAACCGGTTTACATGTAACTACACCCTCGGCACAAGAGCTAGCTCCATTGCTAGAAAAAATGCTTGCTGAAGAGCCTGAGGTTCTGGTATTGGAAATTACTTCTCATGGTTTGGCCCATCATCGGATTGGAGGCTTGGAATTGGATATCGGCGTTTATACAAATATTAGCCACGAGCATTTGGATTTTCACCAAACTTGGGAGAAGTATGTTGCCGATAAGGCTAAAATGATTAACATGATTAAACCTAATGGGCAAATAGTGTTAAATAGAGACGACCGATCATTTAAGTTGCTCAGAGACAAAGCTGAACAAGAAAAAACTAATTTTTTAACTTATGGTCATAAAGACAGCGATTTGGTGTTAAATCAAACTGAAACCAGAGAGCAAGAACTGGCGGCTATTGTTAAATATAAAGGTAAAGAGTACAATCTTAGCTTACCAATTCAAGGTGAGTACAATTTATATAATGCCGCCGGAGCCCTACTAGCAGTTGATGGTTTGGGCCTCGATATAAGTCAGGCAATTTCTCAATTTAAAAGTTTTAAGTTGCCTAAAGGAAGAATGGAAATAATCCAGAAGAACCCTTTTTGGGTGATTGTTGATTTTGCGCATACACCCAATGCCTTAAAAAATGTGCTTAGTTCAGTGAGACATTTGGTTGGTAAAAAGGGAAGATTAATTGCTGTTTTTGGGGCTGCTGGCCAGAGGGATAAGTATAAACGCAAAGAGATGGGGAAGATTGCAGCAAGATTGGCAGAAGTAATAGTTTTAGTTCCTGAAGATCCAAGAAAAGAAAAAACTAAAGATATTAATGGGCAAATAGAATCCGGTATTAGAGCGGTGGATAAAAAAGTGAAGATTAAACGCTTTGACAAAGACGAAATTGCCTCAAGAAAGAAAGGTATTCAATGGGCAATTAACCAGGCTAAGCCTGGCGATGTGGTTATAACTTGTGGCAAGGGACATGAGCAAAGTTTGTGTTTTGGGAATAAAGAATACCCTTGGGATGAGATTAAGGTGGTTAAAAAAGCACTTACTTTCTCCAGCTAATATCTGCCCCTAAAGATTTAATTTTTTCTACAAAGTTTGGGTGAGCACGTTTAATTGGATCGGCATTGTGAACAATGGTTTGACCCTCAATTGATAATCCCATCATGGTTAGGGCAACAGTTGCTCGAATAATCTCCGGAGCATCGACAGTGGCCGGTTTTAGAGGTTTGTTGCCAAAGACAATTACTCGGTGCGGGTCGCACATCACAATATGAGCTCCAAATTTGTTCATCTCCTGGATCCAGAAAAAGCCTGCTTCATAAACTTTGTTCCAGAACATGATTTGACCTTCTGCTTGGGTAGCGAGCGCAATCATTAGAGGAAGCAAATCAACTGGGAAATAAGGCCAAGGCGCGCCTTCAATTTTAGGCATCAAATTGGAGGTAAAAGGCTTTTGGACTTTGATTTTCTGATTAGTAGCAACAGTGGCATTATGGTCAGTAACTTTTAATTTTATCCCTAGTTTTTTAAATGCTTGTTGAATGCAGGGAAAATTCTTTTTAGAGATATTTTTAACGCTGACTTTCCCCCCAGTCATTGCACCTAAAGAAAGTAGGGTGGCTACTTCATGATGGTCAGAGCCGATTTCAAACTCTGTTCCGCTTAGTTTTTTTACACCTTTGATTTCTAGTCTTGATGTCCCGATACCCTTGATTTTAGCCCCCATTTGATTTAAAAACAGGCACAAATCTTGAACATGGGGTTCGGAGGCAGCGTTGTTTATTACCGACGTACCTTTGGCAAGCACGGCGCCCATAATAAAATTTTCAGTAGTAGTAACACTCATGTAATCTCGCCAGATAGAAGTAGCTTTAAATCGTTTGTCAATTTTTAAAGATATTGTTTTTCCGTTGATTATTTTAGTCCCTAATGCTTTTAAAACCTCAAGATGGCTATCAATTTCTCTGATTCCCAAAGTGCAGCCACCAATTTCGTTTTTTAAGGTGATTTTTTTAGCTCGGTAAAGTAAGGGTGCAAAAAGAAGAATTGATCCTCGCATGCCAATAGGAAAATTGTCATTAAAAGAAGCCAATTCTACTTGTGAATTGTCAATTTTTATTTGCTTTTTTTGTTTATCCCAGTTGATTTGAGAACCAATAGAGCATAAAGTTGATATAAGTTTTTTGACATCGGTTAACTCGGGGACATTTTTAATAGTTACCAATTGATCAGTAAGTAAAGAAGCGCAAATTATAGGCAAAGCTGAATTTTTGTTGCCAGAAGGAATAATTGTTCCTGAAAGCTTGTTTCCACCGTTGATAATCAAGTCAGCCATGGGATTACATTCTAACTGGTTTTTTTTGTAATTACAAATTTTGAACAATTGCTTTGCAATCTCCCGGACTTATGTAGTATAGTGGATATACACAATGGTACACGATTATTTATCTTTAGTATTAATTTCTTTTTTCTTTCATTCAGCAGCAATAATCCCCTTTATTAATTTGCTTTATCAATTTAAGTTTACCCGGAGAAAAGAAGATTTAGGTGACAGCGAATCTGATTTTGACAAGCTTCATGATTGGAAGGCAGGAACACCAATTGGCGGAGGAATTTTACTTATTGTTATCACTACTATTCTTTACTTGTTGACCGTTTTCTTTTTTCGAGCGGAATGGCAAAACTTTTGCATTTTTGAATTTATTGATGAAGTTCATATCATGCTGTTAACTTTTTTAGGCTATGGACTTTTAGGATTATATGATGATTGGGTGAAGATTTTTGGTGAACCTGAAAAAGGGAGGTTTGGTTACAAATTTGGTGTATCAGATCGCACCAAGTTTGTTTTGCAGTGGATACTTGGCTTGTTGATTGGGACTTTCTTGTACTTTAATTTGGGTTTGGATTTTATTCATCTTCCTTTAACTTCAGTTGTTTTACATATGGGTTGGTTTTTTATTCCCTTTGCAGCTTTTATATTAGTTTTATTTTCCAATGCTTATAATATCACTGACGGTTTAGATGGTTTATCAACCGGCTTATTGATGATTGCTTTAATTACCTTTATGATTATATCTTCTTCTGCTTTAGATATGCCTTTATCCGCCTTTATTGCTTTGTGGTTAGGTGGTTTAATTGCCTTTTTGTATTTTAATGTTTATCCTGCTCGCATTTGGTTGGGTGATGCCGGAGCACTAGCTTTTGGAGCAATGTTAGGCTTGCTTGGTTTGCTCACCGGCAAGATTTTAGCCCTGTTTTTGATTGGTGCAATTTACATTGTTGAATTAATATCTAGTTTTATTCAGATTTTTGCGCTTAAATATTTTAATAAAAAAGTCTTGCCTTTGGCGCCCCTACACCACAGTTTTGAAAAATGGGGTTGGGAAGAACCAAAAATCGTCATGCGTGCTTGGCTAACCGGAGTTATTTTAGGCGTGGTTGGTTTATGGCTGGCACTAGGCTGAATTTTCTCTAGATTAAATACGACGATCGTCGTATTTAATGTTATATTTTGATAAATGGGTATTTTTTAAACAAGAAAAGAATAGGATGGCAAGAAGGAGTAAAATTTCAAAAAGTCTAGAAATTGCAGAGAATTTTCTACTTGCTTTTGATAGTTATTTTCGAGATCCCGAATGGGTAATTAATCAGATGTGGTTTGATACTTTGCAAGTAAAGAAAGGAGTGGAACGATTAGTTGAAAAAGGTATTTTAGATAAAAATTTAAATTTTAAGAAGACTCCTCAAGATACATTGAGCTTAGTTAATAAAAAATGGGATAGGCATTGGCGGTTGATTTCCTTTGATATTCCTCAAAAGCGAAGAAATGAAAGAGATAAAATCCGTAGGTTGCTTTATAAGTTAGGGTTTAGGGGTTTACAAAGGTCTGTTTGGATTACCCCCTTATCGGTTAATTTTTATTTAGAAAAAATTGATGATACGGTTAGCGACTCTTCTCACTATTGTATATTTATTGGGAAATTAAGGAAAGAGAATCCTAAAGATTTGGTTAAGGATTTGTGGAATGTTGAAGAATGGAGTAAGCGAGCAGTTAACTTGAGAACAGAGTTAGAATCTTCTGAGTTAAATAATGAATTGAAAGAGAAGTTTTGGAATTTAGCTTATGATCATCCACGGGTTCCTCTTGATCTTTTACCTAATCTTTGGCCCTTGGAGTCGGTGGTAAAACTTTTCATTCAAAAAGCTAATTCCTGACCCTTACTTTCTCCGCTCTTATTTGATATTAAATACGTCGATCGTCGCACTTAACGTAATAGAATTTGCTGGGGTTAAGAAGTAGAGGTTATTCGCTGATTTCTACTTTTATTCCCGGGCCCATTGTTGCTGCTAAAACTAACTTTTTTATTTTTTTGGGGCCTAATTTTTCAATTAATGCTTGAACGTTGGCAACTAGTTCTTTGGTAGGTTGATCTAGTTTGCCCAAAATTAAATGCATAACCGGTTGTTTGCGCTCAGTTTTTAGCTTTATAGTTTCTTTTTCTTCCATCTCCCCTTTAACTTTTTCGGGATTATCAACCAAAGTACCGTCTTTGGGATTGGGCATTAACCCTTGGGGGCCTAACACTTTTCCGTATTTGCCCAGCTTGGACATCCATTTGGGTTCAGCTAATAAAACGTCAAAATCAATATCCCCCTTTTTAATCTTTTTAAGAACATCTTCATCCATGATAGCAATTTTCTTTTTCTTGCCTTTAAAGTGGGGAAGATCAACTTCGCCATAATCACCTTGTTTGGTCATTACCAAGTGGGCTTCTAAGTTTCCAGTGAAGCTAGAAAGACTAGTTTCTTTAGCTAGCTGAACAGCTTTTTTTAGGGGATATTTTTTATCCGTCTCTATTTTTTTCTTAGCTTTTTTATATTGTTTGCTTCTTACTTTTGGCTCTCGTTGGATAGTTTCTTTTTCAGTTTCCTTATCTTTAACCGGAACTGGATCTGATTTTTTTACTTTAACTTTTTGTTCACCCATTTTATCTAAATTCTAATTTCTAATATCTAAATCCTAACTTTTAACTTTTAACTTCTACTCCCATACTACGTGCTGTTCCTTTAACCACGCGTTTTGCTGCTTCTAAATCATCAGTATTTAAATCCGGTAGTTTTTCCCGAGCAATTTCTTCCACTTGTTTTTCAGTTAATTTGCCGACATTTTCCCTGCCGGTTTTACCAGCACCTTTATCAAGACCAAGTTTTTTCTTAATTAAAGAAGATACCGGAGGAAGTTTGGTTTCAAAAGTAAAGCTCCTGTCTTTGTAAATAGTGACGATGACTGGAATGGTATCGCCCTTGCGGTCTTTAGTCCTTTCATTAAACTGGTTAATAAAATCCATTATCGGTACACCGTGTTGGCCCAAAGAAGGCCCAGCTGGTGGGCCAGGATTGGCCTCGCCGCCCGGTAAATTTAGTTTAACTACTGCTTTTATTTCTTTTGCCATAATTAAATTTTTTCAACTTGTAAAAAATCGAGTTCAACCGGAGTTTCACGGCCAAAAATTGAAACTAATACTTTTAGTTTTCCTTTTTCTTCATCTACCTCTTCCACGCTGCCTAGAAAGTCAACAAACGGGCCGTCAGTAATTTTGACTGCTTCTCCGACTGAGAACTTAGCTTTGTATTTTGGTTTGCCTTTTTTAGCCCTTTCTAATATTTTATTTACTTCCTTTTGAGAAATCGCTTTGGGTTTGTTCCCAGTCCCAATAAATCCGGTTACCCCAGGAGTAGTTCTAACCACCAACCAAGAATTGTCAGTTAAAATCATTTTCACCAGAATATAACCCGGGAAAACTTTTTCTTGTTTTTTTACCTTTTCCCCTTGTTTAATGGCGAATTTTTCTTGCAGAGGGATAACTACTTCAAAAACCTTGTCTTTTAAATCCATTGTTGCCACTCGCTGTTTTAAGGCTTTTGTCACTTTATACTCATGGCCAGAATAGGTGTGGATTACAAACCATTGGCCTTTGTCAAATAGGTCTTCGTCACCAATAGTGTATCTAATTTTTTTCTTTTGTTTTTTCTCAGCCTTTGCTTTTTTGTCTTTAGCTTTTTTTTCTTTTTTCTTTTCTTTAGCCATTATTGTAAAGTTAACCAGCTAATGAGCCTTGTAAATAAATAATCGGCTCCACCTAGGATGGCGCCGACAATTGCTGAAACCAATAGTACCACAACTGTTAGTTGAATTAAAGTTTTTTTCTTAGGCCAGGTAATTTCCTGAATAATTTGTTTAACCTCGCCTAAAAAATTTCTAATTTTCGGAAACATACTTGTTTATTTTAACATACGGAAGAAGTAATTAGTAAAAAGTAATAAGTAATTAGTGATTTTTACGTAGATATTATTATGGATTATTCTGAGGAATAGTATTTAATTGATAACAATTTTTGTTAGTAAATCTGATTGGACAGGGAGGAAAAGGAATTTTTGCATGCGGTAAATTTGCGATAAAAGTTGGTTTTATCTAAGCACACGGTCTTTTAGGAAACTGATGGCCTTTGATGCAGAAATTGGTAGTTGACATGATGATTTTAAAATCCTAAAAATTTAATTACAAGCTTTTAACTGCCCCGCTTGTTTTCTCAGACTAATTCTGTCTAGCAATAAATTTAAATGGCAAAAAGAAAATTAAAAAAAGGTAATTGGTCCCGCCAAGCAAAACGGATTTTAAAAGAACGTTATTTGATGAAAAATGAACAGGGAGATGTTGTTGAGACTCCTCAAGAAATGTTGTGGCGGGTAGCTGATGCTCTTGCTGAAGTTGAGCGGCGTTATGGAGCTTCCGAGCAAAAAGTGGACAGTTGGCGAAATCAGTTTTATGAGATAATGATTGAGCATAATTTCCTGCCCAATTCTCCTACTTTGATGAATGCTGGCACTGGCAATGGATTGCAGTATTCCGGCTGTTATGTTTTGCCTGTCCCCGATTCTATTGAGGGGATTTTTAATGGGGTGAAGAACGCAGCGGTGGTTCATCAGTCAGGGGGTGGGACTGGCTTTGCCTTCAGTCGCTTACGTCCTCGGGGAAGCCGAGTTAAAAGAAGTGGCGGTGTTGCTTCTGGGCCTGTTTCATTTATGCGTGTCTATGATTCAGCTACTGAGCAGGTGAAACAAGGGGGTAAAAGACGAGGAGCCAATATGGGAGTGTTGAAAGTTGACCATCCTGATATTGAAGAATTTATTACTTGTAAATTAGATGGCGGGATTACTAATTTTAATATTTCGGTAGGAGCAACTAAGGAGTTTATGAAGGCAGTTAAACAGGGTAAAGATTATAATTTAAGAGCTAGGGAAGGCTGGCCGAGCGAGAAAGACGGCCGTTATTCTGGTAATGAGAAAATTGGTAAAAAGTCAGCAGAAGAAGTTTTTGACCAAATAGTGGAAGCAGCATGGGCATCAGGTGACCCGGGTATGGTTTGGTTGGATCGATTGAATGAAGGGTCAGCAAATCCTGTTCCAGAGATGGGACCAATTGAAGCAACTAATCCTTGCGGGGAACAACCGCTTTATTCCAATGAATCCTGTAATTTGGGAAGTATTAATTTGGGCAATATGGTTAAAAAACGGGGAAGGGGATACAAGATTGATTGGGATAAGTTAGAACGGGTAGTTCGGTTATCAACTAGATTTTTGGATAATGTAATTGATATCAACCCCTTCCCCCTACAAGAAATAGAGGAGGCGGTTAAAGCAAATCGGCGGATTGGTCTCGGGGTAATGGGGTGGTCAGATTTACTTTTCAAGCTTCGTGTTCCTTATGACTCCAAGGAGGGGATAAAACTAGGCAAAAAAGTAATGAAATTTATTAGCGAAACTGCTTGGAATGAGTCAGAAAAATTAGCTCAAGAAAAACAACCATTTCCGAATTTTAATAAATCTATTTACAAAGATGAGGCCCCAAAAAGAAACGCGACTGTAACTACAATTGCTCCAACTGGATCAATTTCAATCATTGCTAACTGTTCGTCTGGAATTGAGCCTTTGTTTGCGCTTGCTTTTACTCACACGGCTGGAGAAAGGAAACTGCATTTTGTCAACCCGGTTTTCAAGCAAGCAATGGAGAAATACAAAGACGGAGATCAAGTGACTAAAGAAGTAAAAAAAACAGGGCATTTAAGTGAAGTAGACT
>CAZHXO010000006.1:0-11778 GCA_964536585.1 uncultured Gammaproteobacteria bacterium | reverse complement strand
TTCTTTTTGTTCATGTTTTTATTATACTACTCATATTAGGTTAATAAAGTAATAAACAGGTAATAAATGGCTAATTGTCCAAATAAACAAAAAAACTTAGAAAACTGCAACTGCTCCTACCCAGGCTGTCCTAGAAAAGGGATGTGCTGTGAATGCTTAAAATACCATTTATCAAGAAATGAATTACCTGCCTGCTGTTTTTCAGATGAAGCTGAAAAAACTTATGACCGTTCGTTTGAAAGGTTTATTAAAGAAAATTCTTAAATGCTGAGAAAGATTTTAAGAAAATATTTTGGCCGGGAATATAAAAATCTAAATAAAATAGAAATCAGCAAACCGGCGTTAAGAAACAACTTCAATTACTTTCAAAGCAAACACCCCCACACTAAAATTTGTCCCGTTTTAAAATCCAATGCCTACGGCCATGGTTTAAAAATATTAGCTGAATTTATTGATCAAGAAATCCAACCTCGGTTTCTTGTTGTCGATAGTTTATATGAAGCCTATGAATTGGAAGAAGAAAATATTAACACTCCCATCCTTATCATTGGCTACACCCGGCCGGATAATTTTAAACTTAAAAAGAATTTAAATTTTACTTTCCCGGTTTATGATGAACAAACAATTGCTGTTTTGGCTAAATATCATCCAGAAGCCAAAGTGCATCTTAAAATAGATTCCGGCATGAACCGCTTAGGCATTCAACCGAATCAAGTTGATGATTTTATTAAGTTATTAAAAAAATATCCCCGCTTAAATGTTACCGGCATTTACACCCACTTATCCCAAGCCGATGATCCGCAAACTAAAAAATTTACTAATAATCAAGTAAAAACTTTTAAATCGGTAATTAACCAGTTTGAAAATCAGGGGTTTAATTTTAAATGGAAACATATTTCTGCTACCAGCGGGTCGGAAGTTGTTGATGATCCGGAATTTAATTTAATCCGAACTGGACTCGGTTTTTACGGCATATCTCCTTTTCCAAAAGAGACTAAAGAGAATGAGCAATTGGAAAAAAATCTTAAGCCCGCTTTAAAATTCATAACCCACCTGGCTCAAATAAAGAAAATTAATAAAGGCGCAGAAATCAGCTACGGCGGAACTTATACTGCTAAAAAGGATATGAAAATTGGGATTTTGCCGGCCGGTTATTATGACGGAGTAGATAGACGATTATCCAATAAAGGCGTGGTAACTATAAACGGCAAAGACTGTCCAATTTTAGGTAGAGTGTGCATGAACTTAACCATTGTTGACTTATCAAAGGTTAAAAATCCCCAAATAGAACAAGTGGTAACAATTTATGATAATCAAACCAACTCTAAAAATAGTACTAAAAACTCAGCTGATCTGGCTAATACAATTCCCTATACCTTATTAGTAGACCTAGCTCCAAGTACCAGGAGAGTCTTGGTTTAAATATGCTATAATTGTTGTAATGTTTCCCAAACTCACAGCTGAAAACTTACCAACCCCAGAAATACAAAAGTTTGTTCGAGAAGGAAAGGAAGTGCTTTTAGCTCCACCTGGTATTAGACACGGAGATATTGCAGGGGGTAACAGAGAAGTAGATGATGCCGGCTTTATATCCCGATCTGATGTAACCGAAAAAATAAATATATTTGATCAATCAGATACATGTACAATCCGAGACGATCCTGAACAAGCAAGGATAGAGACAAAAAGAATAGTAACCGAGATTACGGGTCTCCCTACAATTGAAGGATAATCTTCATTATCTCTTTGGGGATTGTTTTTTAGCTCTTGCTCGACCGCCTTGTCCAGGTTTGCGTCTTTCTCTAACTCGGGAATCAACCATTAGTAAACCTTCATCTTTAAGAGGTTGACGATATTTTTCTCGGTCAACTTTTTCTAATGCTCGAGATAAAGCAAGCCGTACTGCTTCCAATTGGCTCTTTTTACCGCTTCCGTTTACTTTGATTGTGGCATGATATTTGCCGGTAGTATCAGTTACTTCAAAAGGCCGGGTATAATGATATTCATTAATCTCACCCGGAAAATAATCAGCAATCGGCATTTGATTAACTTCTATTTTTCCTTTTCCTTCATAAAGACGGACGATTGCCGTCGCATTCTTTCTTCGACCGATTGCATAATAGTATTTTTTCTTTTTTGCCATTTTAATTAGATATTAGGATTTAAACTTGTCCTCATAAGGATGTTTTTCATCCACAAAAATCTTTAATCTTGATAGTCTCTTTTTTCTCAGTTTATTTTTAGGCAGCATGTTTTTAACTGCCAACTTAATTGCCTCTTTGGGTTTCTTCTCCAGCAAATCTTTCAGGCTTGTTTCTTTTAATCCACCCATATACCCACTATAACGTCGATACATTTTGTTCTTTCTTTTTTTACCAGTAACAATAAATTTATCAGCGTTGGTTACTACCACATAATCACCCATATCCAAATGCGGCACATAATCCACTTTGTGTTTGCCAATAAGGTATTTGGCAATTTGAGTGGACATTCGACCGAGGATTTTACCTTGAGCATCAATTTGATGCCAATTTCTGGTAATCTCTTCCTTTTTAGGCTGATATGTCTTCTGCATTTTATTCCTCTACTCCTTCCAAACGAACAATCAAGGCTCCGTCACCACGTCTTTTTTTAACTTTAATCATCCGGGTATACCCGCCCGGACGACTTTTAAATTTTCTACCAAACTCCTTAACAATGCGATTAACAAAGTTCTGGTCACGGAAAAATTTGTTTAGCCACCGACGGGCATTTAAATCGCCCTTTTTAGTTTTACTAATCATTTTTTCGAGCAACGGTTGGACAGCTTTTGCCTTTGCCTGAGTAGTTTCAATCACCCCGCCCGATTCGAAAAAACTCCGGGCTAAATTTTTTAACAATGCCTTTCGATGAGCCTTGTCTCGACCCAGTTTTTTCCCAGCCTTACGATGTCTCATGAAAAATCTATGTTGTAATCTTTAAGAACCTCTTTTAACAACTGAATTGATTTTTTGCCCACGTTCCGAACCTGCCTAACCTCCTCTGGGTCAGCTTCAGCTAAATCGGCAAGCTTTTTATAACCACCTTTTTTTAAGGCATTGGACAAGCGCAGAGGAACTTCATCTAATTCCTCAATCATCAAATCTAAATTCCGGTTTTCTTTTTTCACTTCTTTCTCTTCTTCTTTCTCCTCCGGTTCAACTATTTGATCAAAAGCTCTAACCAAAGTTTCAGCTGCCATTTTCAGAGCTTCTTCAGGAGAAAGAGAACCATCAGTTTCTATTTCTAGACTTAACTTATCCAGATCAGCTCTTTTCCCTCTCCGAGTTGGCTCAACTTTATAATCAACTTTTTGGACCGGCGTAAAAACTGAATCAACGCCGATTACCCCAACCTTTGAGCTTTCATGCTCTTCAGCTCGACCGTAACCAACACCTGGTTCAACCTCCAACTCCATCTCTAATCGAGCCTTTTTGGAAGTTAAGTTTGCAATAACCAAATCAGGGTTAGCTACTTCAACGCCAGCTTGCGGTTCAATGTCTCCAGCTAAGACCTCTCCTTTGCCTTTTTTAACCAACTTTAAGGTAACTGGTTCTTCCTTTTCATATTGGAACCGAACCTTTTTGACTTTTAAAATTACCTCAACCACATCTTCTTTAAGCCCCTCCAAAGATGTAAACTCATGGGGAGCTCCCTTTATTCTGACTTTAGTAACCGCTGCCCCAGGTAAAGCTCCAAGTAAAGTCCTTCTTAAGCTGTGACCAATGGTCTGACCAAAGCCAGTGGGCAATGGGGACATAACAAATTTTGCCCAGTTCCCTTCTTTTTCCTTCTTCTCTACTTTAAAAAGCATATCTTGATAAGACATAAACCCTCCTTTTAAATTTTAACGAGAGTAAAACTCAACAACTAATGATTCTTCGACTCCAGATACCATCTCTTCTCTTTCCGGCAACCGCTCCATCTTCCCTTGCCAGCCCTTACGCTTTAACCAAGCTGGTACTTCCTGATGCTCCTCAGCCCAGGTTTCAATATAGGGAATTTTCCGTGCCTTTTCTTTTAAAGAAACAAGGTCATCCTTTTTAACTTGATATGAGGGGATAGTAACTCTTTTTCCATTAACTAACACGTGTCCGTGTGAAATCAGCTGTCGTGCAGTTGCAGTAGACGGGGCAAAGCCTAATCGTTTAACCACATTATCCAACCTTGTTTCCAAGAAGGTTAAAAGCAGTTCGGCTGTATTGCCTTTCTCTTCTTCTGCCTGTTCATAATATTGTTTAAACTTTTCTTCGGAAACACCAAAAATGCGCTTAATCTTTTGTTTTGCTCTTAATTGCTTAGCATACTCAGAAGGCCGGACACCACTGCGCAAACCATGATCGCCAGGAGGCACCCCTCCTTTTTTCTCTATTGGACAATTAGGAGAATAACAGCGAGCACCTTTTAAAAAGAGTTTTTGGCGCTCCCGTCGGCATAACCGGCATTTTTTATCCAATTTAGCCATCTTCACACTCTCCGTTCCTTAGGCGGCCTAGGCCCATTATGAGGTATTGGGGTAATATCAGATATCATACTGATACTTACTCCCCTTAGTCCTCTTAAAACGCGCAGAGCAGCGTCTCGACCTGACCCCGGTCCTTTTAAATAAATTTCTAATTCCTTAATTCCCAACCTGTTTAATTTTTCCACTGCTTCTTTTAAAGTGGAAGTAGCAGCAAAAGGAGTGGATTTTCTAGTTCCTCTAAAGCCCATTGAGCCACAAGACACCCAGTCCAACACATTACCCTGATTATCAGTAATGGTTACAATAGTGTTATTAAAAGTGGCATTGACATAAAGTTTGCCCTTGGTTGTTCTATTTTTTTTCTTAGTCATAGCTTATTCTTCCTCAACTTCACGCTGCCGATCTTCTAAATCCGCCCAATCCTTTTTACGCAAGGCGCCAACAGTTTTTCTCGGGCCTTTTCTCGTTCGAGCATTAGTTTGAGTCTGTTGACCATGAACTGGCAAGCCTAATTTATGTCGGCGTCCACGATAGCAATTAATCTTTTTAAGCCGGGCAACGTTTTTCCTAACTTCTTCCCTTAACTCTCCTTCGACTTTAAACTGTTGTAATAGTTCT
Organism: uncultured Gammaproteobacteria bacterium; assembly: GCA_964536585.1. Lineage (GTDB taxonomy): Bacteria > Patescibacteriota > Microgenomatia > UBA12405 > JAHJSD01 > CAZDJQ01. The sequence continues at coordinate 6,677 of CAZHXO010000006.1, read as the reverse complement.
ATTAATCTAGATACCTCATCTTTTTCTAACTGCTTAACCCGCTTCGTTCCATCAATATCGGCCTGTTCCAAGACTTTTTCAACATTATTCCGTCCAATACCATAAATCTCGGTTAAACCGATCTTAACCGTTTCTTCATCTGGTATATTGACTCCAATTATTCTCATCCTTGCCTTTGTTTATGTTTCGGATTTTCACAAATAACATAGACCCGCCCACGTCGGCGGACAATTTTACATTTTGGACATCGTTTTTTTACGCTTGATCTTACCTTCATCTTATTTAATTACAATCTATAAGTAATTCTGCCTCTTTTTTCATCATACGGGCTGAGCTCAACTTTCACCTCATCACCCGGAACAACTCGGATATAATGCATCCGCATTTTACCCGATAATGTTGCTAACACTTCCCGACCGTCTTCTAGCTCAACTTTAAACATTGTGTTTGGTAACGCCTCTGATATTGTTCCTTTAACTTCTTCTTTTTCTTGTTTCATAAAGACCAAGTTTAACTTGGCTATAACATTTAATTACCCCCATTACCTCCCTGCTGAGAGAATAAATAGGGGGTTACTATTTGGTTCCCTTCTCGGGTGACCAAGACAGTTTGTTCAAATAGTGCTGATATTTTACCATCTGGCGTATTAATTGTCCAGCCGTCATGAGCTGTTTTTACACCTGGTTTGCCTTGAGTATAAATCACCTCAATCGCCAGCCCTTGGCCAGGTTTTAATTTTGGGGTTTTATTTATCAAAGAAGTAAGTACTCCGGGTATATTTGGTGCCTGATGCAGTTCTCTACCAATTCCGTGCCCAGTTAATTCTTCAACCACTCGGTAACCAGCTTGCTCAATCGTCGATTGAATTTCTTTTGAGATGTGACCAACCCGATTACCGGGCTGAGCTGCAGTAATAGCATTTTTAAGCGCCTGCTTGCCGGCATTTAAAAAATTCTCTTTTTTACTGTTCACTTTTAACTTATCACTAGTCACTAGTTTTGTATAAGCCATATCAGAATGCCAACCCTTATAGAGCAAACCAAGATCCAAACTAATCACATCTTTTTCTTTAATCTGATAATCATTAGGTATGCCGTGGACAATGCCTTGATTAGCATTTATACAAGTTGCCCAATCATAACCTGGCACCTGAGCAAAAGATGGAGCGCCACCTTCCTCTTCAATCAACTGCCAAGCTAAATTTTCTATGTTTTTTAGCTTCTGACCGACTTTGATCTCCGCATAAAGCCGAGCAAACACTCGAGCTAACTTCTTATTAGCAGTAATAAAATCTTGATTCACTTAAGAAGAGTGTTAATTTGATTAACAATATCTTGAAAAATCGGCTCAATCGGACGTTCACCATTAACATTAAAAAGAAGATCCTTTTGACGGTAATATTCTAAAATCGGTTCAATAGTTTCATGATATGATTTTAGTCTTTCTCTTATTGCTTCTTCCGTTTCATCTTTTCTTTTTTGGTCATAAAAACTTTTCCCCTTTTCCCAAGCTTTTCTTCTTCTCGCCATTATCACTTCATCAGACACTTTAAGATGAATAACCAAATCTATATCTTGGTTATGCTCAGCCAACATTTTATCCAAAGCTTTGGGTTGATCAGGCAAACGAGGGAAACCGTCTAAAATAAAATTTTCAAAATTCCTTTTTTCTAGTTCTTGACTTAAAAGTTTTAAGGTTAAATCAGTGGGTACCCATTCACCCTTGTTAACATATTCCTTGGCCGCAATACCAATCTTGCTTGCGCTTCTAATTTCTCGCCGAAAAATTTTCCCCATTGAAATATGCTCCAACCCATATTTCTGGGCAATTCTTTTAGCTTGGGTGCCTTTGCCCCCGCCAGAGGGGCCGATGATAACTAGTTCTAAGGTTTTTTTAGAATGTTTCATATTCATAGGTCTGAACTAAATTTTCAATACTTCGAGTAATCTCTAAAATGACCGAAATAACAATTAAAATTCCTGTTCCCCCTAAACTAATTGTGCCGATATTAGTTAAACCCTGGACTATACTCGGCAAGACGGCAATTATTCCTAAAAATACTGCCCCAATCGCGGTTACCCGATAAAGATACCAAGTTAATTTTTCTTGTGTTGATTGGCCAGGGCGAATACCAGGAATAAATGCACCTCCCTTTCTTAGTTGCTCGCTTACCTCGTCTGGTTTAAAGACAACGGTGGTATAGAAAAAGGTAAAGACAACCACTAAAAGAAAGTAAGCTAGGTTATAAAACCAGTTACCGGGTTGAAACAAATTAGCAACTGTCTGACCAAAATTAACTAAAAATTGACCTTCCCCTTTCAAGGGCAAACTTGCCAATCCCCGACCAATCATTGAGGGGAGAAACATAAGGGAAAGAGAAAAGATTATCGGCATAACCCCAGCCGTATTAATTTTTATAGGCAAATAAGTTCTGCTTCCTGCTGTTCCTTTTCTCCTTGCGTAACGGATTGGCACTCGTAAAGCTGCTTCCTCAACTAATATAACGCCGGCCACTAATAAAAGCGCTAAGCCGCCAAAAATAATTAAATTAAATTTCTGCTCCGGTCCGACTACATTTAGGGTTTGAAACAGACTAACCGGGTAGCGGGAAACTATTCCCGCAAAAATTAAAACCGAGGTCCCGTTACCGATTCCAAACTCATTAATCAAATCTCCCATAAAAACAAGAAGCATTGTTCCGGTTGCCATCGTAAAAAGAATAGTTAGCAAAGCTAAAGGACCAACCCCGGCAATAATTCCTTGACTTTTAAGCATCCCATACATTGCAAAGCCTTGCACTAAACCTAAGGGGAAAGTGAGTATCCGAGTGTACATATTTATTTTTGCTTGACCGTACTCGCCCTCTTTTTGCAACTCTTCAATCTTAGGCCAAACAAAACCAAGCAATTGAAAAACAACCGAAGCGGTAATAAAAGGGTTCAGCCCCAAAGCAGCAATTGAAAAGTTAGCTAAAGTACCACCAGAAAAAATATTTAACAAAGAAAGGAATTGGTTTTGCCCGAAAAACTGGCGTAACTTACCAATATCAACGCCAGGTACAGGAATATGGGCGACAAAACGAAAAACAATAAATATCAGTAAAGTAATAATTAAACGGCGGCGGATTTTGTCAATCTGGACCGCCGTCAAATAAAGTTTAAACTTAGCTAGCCATTTTTTCATTGCTTATTTTGCCCCCAGCTTTTTTGATTTTTTTTGCTGCGGTTTTAGACACCGGCAACTTGACAACAAGTTCAGTATTTAATTCCCCTTGCCCTAATATTTTAGCACCTTTAGACCAGTCTTTTTTTCTCAGTAGCCCCTGGTCATACAAAGTTTCCTTAGTTACTTCTTCCCCTTTCTTAAAATGCTTATCCAACTGGCTAACATTAATTACCACTGGTTTTGGCTCCCCTTTTTGTCTTCCTTTGCCTCTCCAAAACGGCAGACGTTTTAACCAAGACTTCTTAATCTTGGTTCCATCAAAAGTTAACTTAACATTATACCTTGCTTTAGTTCCTTTTCTTCCCCGGCCCGCAGAGGCGTGGCCGCCTTTGCCACTTCCCACACCTCGGCCAGAACGTTTCTTTTCTTTATGAGTTATTTTTGGTAAATCGCTTAAGGAAATCATTTTCTTTGCTTATGCTTTTCAACTACTAATTTAATTTTTTGTAATGCTTCCCAAGTTGCCCAAACATTAACTGCTTTATTCCTTGTTCCCAATATTTTGCCGACTATATCTTTAACGCCGGCAGCATTAACTACTTCCCTTACTGCTCCTCCAGCAATAAGTCCTGATCCCTCAGGAGCAGGTTTTAGTAAAATTTCAGCTGCTTTTTTCTTATGCTGAATCGGGCAAGGAATAGTTGTCCCCTCTAACGGGATTTTCACCATTTTCTTTTTAGCTAAACGAACACCCTTTTGAATCGCAGACCGAACATCTTTAGCTTTACCTAAACCAACTCCAACTTTACCTTTTTGATCACCGACAACCATCAAGGCAGTAAAGCCTATCTGGTCGCCGCCTTTGGTTTTTTTTGAGGTTCTTTTTATTTCAACCACAGACTGATAAAAACGGTTCTTATTTTTTTCTTGATTTTTCTTTTTGTTCTTTCTTGCCATTTTAAACTTTTATCCCTTCCTCCCTTAACCCTTTCACAAAAGCTTTTATTCTGCCATGAAATAGATAGCCTGAGCGGTCAAAAGCAACTTTCTTAATTTCCTTCTTTTTCATTTGTTTTGCAAATTCTTTACCTAACTGAAAAGCACGTTTTGTTTTAGTCTCTTTATTTAAATCCTCATCCTTTTTAATCAAATCCCGGTCACTTAAACTTAGCAATGTCCTTCCACTGGGGATATCAACTACCTGAGCGTATAAATACTGGTTAGATCGAGATACAACCACTTTTCTCCCTCGCCCCTTTTTTTTAATCGCCTGTTTTATCCGGTATTTTCTCTTCTCCCGGCTGGTTTTCTGTCTTACTTTAGTCATTATATTTCTCCCGCCCCGCCAACTTTAGCCATTTTACCCGGTTTCAACTTAACCTCTTCACCCAGATAACGAATTCCTTTCCCCTTATAAACATCTGGTGGGCGTATTTTCCTTATTTTAGCAGCTAAATTACCAACTTTAATCTTATCAGGCCCGGAAATAGTCAATTTATTACCGTCAACTTGAAAATTAATCCCCTCTGGTGACTCAATCTCCACTGGGTGGGAAAACCCAAGTTCAAAGACAATTCCCTCGGCACTAGGATTAACTTTAAAACCAGTCCCTTTAACTACTAATTGTTTTTCCCAAGGTTCAACTACGCCCTTAACCATATTAGCCAAATGAGCCCTTATTGTCCCATGCATTGCTTTAGCCCGATCATCATTTCGCTTGCGGATTACTTTCAAGAGCTTATTTTCTTTTTTCACCTCAATAAAATGGGGGAATTCCAGGCTTAATTCGCCCTCAGGCCCCTTAACTTTAACTTGATTATGATTAATCTTGACTTCAACTTTATCTGGTATTGTAATTGGTTCTTTACCTATTTTTGACATATCTTCCTTTACATTAAACTGATTCAACTAATAAATTTGGCAAATAATCTCACCGCCTAAGTTTTCTTTTTTGGCTTTTTCTCCAGTCATTAATCCTTGTGAAGTCGATAAAATGGTTGTCCCCATCCCTCCCAAGGTTACTGGTATTTTATCCACACTAGCATATACTCTTCTCCCTGGTTTAGAAACCCGTTTAATTTTAGTAATCATTGGTCTATTCGCTTGATCATATTTCAAATCGATAATTAACTTTCTTTTGACTTGGCCAACTTTTTTCACTTTAACTGCTTTAACATACCCTTCTTTAACTAATAATTTAGCTAAAGATTCACGCATTTTAGACCAATCTGTTTCAAGTTCTTGATGATTAGCTAAATAAGCATTCCTAATTTGGCTCAAGAAATTCGCAATTGTATCCATTACCAACTCGCCTTCTTAACACCTGGTAACATTCCTTTTCTTGCTAGTTCTAGAAAACACAACCGACATAAACCAAAACGGCGCATATAGCCTCTTGGCCGACCGCATCTTTGACAGCGGTTCTTTTTTCTAGTCGAATACTTAGGCTCTTTTTTAGACTTGACTATTTTTGCCTTATTTGCCATTTATTCCTCCTTTTTAAACGGTAATCCTAAACTTCTTAACAATATTTCTGCCTGCTTATCATCAGCAGTGCTGGTTACAATTGTCACCTGTAAACCTCTCAGTTTATCTATTTTATCAACATTTATTTCAGGAAAGACTGTTTGTTCCTCTAAACCAATATTGTAATTGCCATGACCATCAAATTGATCTTTAGCTAAACCTCGAAAATCCTTTAATCTCGGTAAAACTAATTTAAATAATCTCTCCAAAAAGTCATACATTCTTTTTCCTCTTAAAGTCACTTGCAGGCCAATTGGGTCGCCTTGTTTAAGCTGAAAATCAGAAATAGACTGCTTAGCCCGACAAATCTTTGCCCTTTGTCCAGTAATCTTTTCTAGCTGTCTCATTGGTTCACTTATTGCCTCCGGGTCTTCCTTGCCTTCAGGTACACGCATATTAACAACTACTTTCTTTACCCTAGGTAGGGCAAAAGGGTTTTCTTTATCTAATTCTTTTTTTAATTCCGGAACAATTTTTTGTTTATAGTGCTGATACAACATTTTACTTTTCCCCTCCTGGTGACAACAATGAATCACATTTTTTACAAACTCGGTGTTTCTCACCATTTTTATCAATTTGATAACCTACTCGAGTCGGTTTCTTACATGAAGGGCAAACCACCATTACCTTACTTGCCCATATTGGCTTTTCCACTTTTAAAATACCCCCTTTTTCACCTTTTACTTCACTTGGCTTAACATGCTTCTTAGCCACATTAATCCCTTTAACAATCACCTTATTCTGTTTTGGCAATATCCTGAGCACTTTACCAGTTCGCCCACGATCATTACCAGATATAACCTGTACTTTGTCTCCTTTTTTTATTTTCATAATACCTCCCTAGCCATAGCAGCAATTTTATCGTATCCTCTTTGTTTAACCTCTCTGGCTACCGGTCCAAAAATTCTTGTTCCCAACGGCAAACCATTCTTATCAATAATTACTGCTGCATTATCATCAAAACGAATATAAGAACCATCTGGACG
>CAZHXO010000005.1:0-12150 GCA_964536585.1 uncultured Gammaproteobacteria bacterium | reverse complement strand
CGCAAGGGGTTATTCAAAAATTTAAAGCTAAGTTTAGGAGATTGTGAAAAGTAGATATGCTTGCAAAACCTAAATTTGAATTGCTATAATAAAATTCAGTTGATGAAAGCAAAAAAATACCAAAACATTATCGAGTCCAACTCGATTTTTATCATTATTAGCTAAGGTCCGAGGTTATATCGGACCCATTGCTTCCCGACCTCAGGTCGGGATTTTCTTTATCTAAATGAGTCAAAAAAATAAATATTTCCCTAAAAAAGTCCCTCCTCGTTTAAATTTTTCTAAACAAGAAGAAAAAACTTTAAAATTCTGGAAGGAAAATGAAATTTTTGAGAAATCAATTAAACAAAGGCCAAAAGAAAATACTTACCGCTTTTACGACGGTCCCCCTTTTGTAACCGGCCTACCACATTACGGCCACTTATTAGGGAGTATTGCTAAAGATATTTATCCTCGCTTTCAAACCATGAAAGGGAAACGTGTCCGACGAGTCTGGGGTTGGGACTGCCACGGCCTGCCGGTTGAAAACCAGGTAGAGGAAAAACTAGGACTGGAAAATCGCAGTGATATAGAAAAAGTGGGCTTAGAAAAATTTATCCAAGAATGTCGCAATTATGTTTCTGAAACTTCCTCGGAATGGAACTGGTATATAGATCACATTGGCCGCTGGGTTGACTTGGAAAACGCCTATCGAACAATGGATTTAGACTATATGGAATCTGTTATCTGGGCTTTTAAACAGCTTTATGATCAAGATTTAATTTATCAAGGTTATCGCGTTTCCCTGTTTTGCCCTCGCTGCTCAACTCCGGTGTCAAAATTCGAAATTGCGATGGACAACAGCTACACAGATGTAACCGATAAGGCAGTTACCATTAAGTTTAAAGTCAAGGATAAAGAAAACTTATACCTACTTGCCTGGACCACTACTCCCTGGACCTTACCCGCCAACACGGCAATTGCAGTAGGAGAAAATATCGATTACGTTCAAGTGAAAGTTGACGATGAACAATACATCTTAGCCAAAAAATTAAAAGATCAATATTTCCCTGAATCTCCGGTAGTTAAAGAATACCAGGGAAAAGATTTGGTTGGCTGGGATTATGAACAACTTTTCCCACAACTGGAAGTTAACCCTAAAAAAGGCCTGCGGGTTATTGCTACGGATTTTGTTTCTACTGAGGAAGGGACCGGCTTAGTCCATGAAGCCCCGGGTTTTGGAGAAGAAGATTTTCAAGCTGCCCAGGAACATGATATCCCAATTTTAATGAACGTGGACGAACAAGGTAAATATACCGAGGAAATGGGAGATTGGGCCGGAACTTATGTTAAAGATGCCGACCAATTGGTGATTAAAGACTTGAAGGACAGAGATCTACTAGTAAAAGTGGAAGACTATACCCACTCATACCCTTATTGTTATCGTTGCGAGACCCCTTTAATTTATAAAGCACAAGAAAGCTGGTTTGTCAAAATACAAGAAATAAAAGAGAATCTCTTGAAAAACAATGAAAAAATTAATTGGGTACCTGAACATTTTAAGCACGGTCGATTTGAAAATACCATCAAAACCGCTCCTGACTGGTGTGTGTCGAGAACTCGTTATTGGGCAACAGCGATGCCGGTTTGGGAATGCAATAAATGCAAGCAAAGAGAAGTTTTTGGGTCAATCAAAGAACTGGAAAAAAGATCAGGACAAAAAATAACTGATTTTCATCGGCCTGAAATTGACAAAGTCAAATTCCCCTGCCAACAGTGTAATGGCCAAATGGAGCGGGTTGAAGAAGTATTAGATTGCTGGATGGAATCAGGCTCAATGCCTTACGCCGAATATCATTATCCGTTCGAAAATGAAAAGAAATTTGAATCAAGCTTTCCAGCTGACTTTATTTCCGAATATACCGGCCAATTAAGAGCTTGGTTCTATTATCTCCATGTCCTTTCCACGGCTCTATTTGATTCCGAATGTTTTAAAAACTGTGTTGTTTCTGGGGTTATGCGCGGAGATGACGGCCGGAAAATGAGTAAAAGTTTTAAGAATTATCCAGATCCCGAAGGTTTAATAAAAAAATACGGTGGGGATGCACTTAGATATGTATTAATGAAAAGCCCATTAATGATGGGAGAAAATACCACTGCGGCGATTTTGGAACCCGGCTGTGAAGAAATGTATAAAACAGTTCTTCTTCCCCTCCTCAATTCCTTAAGGTTTTGGCAAATGTATGCTAAAAAAAAGGGGGGTCTAAAAACAATGGATCACATTTTGGATAAATGGCTTGTTTCAAGAACTATCCGTTTTGTCAAAGAAATGGAAACAAATTTAGAAAACTATAATACACCAGCAGCAACTGACCTAATTGCCCCCTATATTGAAGATTTATCCACTTGGTATATTAGAAGATCGAGAAAAAGATTTGTCAACCAAAATCAACAGGCAATAGATACTCTTAGATGGGCTCTACTTACTTTTACTAAATCAACTGCTCCAATACTACCCTTTTTCTCTGAGTTTGTTTATCAAGCTTTAAAAGGTAAAAATTCACCTGAATCAGTCCATTTAAACTATTGGCCGGAAATTGACAAAGAGAATTTGGACAAAGAGCTAGAAGCAAAAATGAAGGCAATAAGAGAGGCGGTTAGTTTGGCCCACAGTATAAGAAAGGAAGAAAAAATCAGACTGAGACAACCACTACAGAAATTTTCAATTTTCAATTTTCAATTTTCAAAACTAAATGATGAACTTATTAACTTACTAAAAAAGGAATTAAATGTTAAACAGGTTGAAATAAAATCAGGCCCAGAAGAGGTAGAAGTAGATTTGGATACTAAAATAACTCCGAAATTAAAAGCAGAAGGTAAAGCTAGAGATTTAATTAGGAAAATCCAGCGGGAACGAAGAAAAGCCAACCTTACTCTAAACGACCAAATAATTATTTTCGTTCCCAGCTGGCCTAAAGAATTTGAGGACACAATTCTTAAGCGCACCAGAGCTAAAGAGATAAAACAGGCTGATAAACTAAAAGTGGAAAAGGTTTGATTTAAAAGTTGCGTTTCAAATCCTTTTGATTTACTATTAAACTAACTAAATGTCCAAGCTCCAACTGATTAGTGGGCGGGCTCATCCAAAACTCGCCGGCAAAATTTCTAAATTTTTAGGGATCCCTCTGACTCCAACCAAAATAAAAAACTTTGCTGATGGAGAGATTTACGCTAAGATCCAAGAAAAAGTAAGAGGCGACGATGTCTTTGTTATTCAATCAGTTATCCCCCCAATCAACGAACACTTAATGGAGCTGCTTATTTTAATCGATGCTCTTAAACGCGCTTCAGCAGGCAGAATCAACGTTATCGCTCCCTATCTCTGCTATTCGCGTCAAGAAAGAAAGGGCACCTCCCGCGAACCTATCACTGCTAAGCTAGTTGCCAATTTAATTACCACTGCCGGAGCCGACCGGCTAATGACTATTGATCTTCATGAGGATGCTATTCAGGGATTTTATAATGTTCCTGTTGACCACTTTGTTGGTTATCCGCAGTTTGCTAAATACTTTAAAGAGAAAGACTATAAAAACCTGGTAGTTGTTTCCCCTGACGTTGGCAGTGCTGCCCAAAGCAGAAAAATGGCTGGCTTGCTTGAAACACCGTTTGCGGTGATTGATAAACGCAGAGTTGACCATAATCAAGCAGAAACTATCAATTTAATTGGTAAAGTAAAGAATAAAAACTGTATTATTTCTGATGACCTTATTGATACCGGCGGAACAGTCAACTCAGCTTGTAAAATCCTTAAAAAAAGGGGCGCCAAAAAAATTTACGCTTGTGCCACTCACGGTCTGCTATCTGGTCCAGCAGTAAAAAGATTAAAAAAATGCCCGGCTAGTAAAATTCTGCTCCTGGATACTATTCCCCTACCTGAAGAAAAAAAACTGGATAAAATCAAAGTTATTTCAATTGCTTCTTTGTTAGGCAAAGTTATTAAACGCATTCATCAAGGTAAGTCTTTGGGCGCTTTATTTACCTGGGAGAAAAAAGCGGTCAATTTATAATTATTTTTTTAATTTCCTTAAAAACTTTTTCGCAAAAAAGTTTTTTGCCTTTTTCAGAAGGATGTAAATTATCATCAGGATTAATATAAACACGCCGGCCTTCACCAGCAATGTCAATAGAAGCGTGATAAGCATTAGCAAGCGGGTATGCTTCTGATTCAGCAAAATCCACCATATTTTGAAGGTATTGACGTACTGTTTCCGCTTTAATTAATTTTTGGGCTTGATTCCAATGTATTCCACTAATTCCATCACCGTAGATTCTTGAGTTCGGCCCGACCGTAGTGGCAAGAACAATCTGAGTGTTGGCTGATCGGCTTTCTGTTTTAGTAATAATTTCCTTAATCAATCGCCGCTGTTCATCAAGCCCTTCCTGGCCATAACCAAAATTATTATAAGCAAAAGATTCAATCACCAAAATGTCGGGTTTTAAAGACAAAACAGGAGGAAAATGCATTTCTTTATATTCATAACTATTAGTTAACCGCTCAAGAGCATACTTTAAATTAGAAGCGCCTACCCCGCAATTATAAACATCAAAATCGTGGGCAAAAAAATAAGTTTCCAGTTTTTCTTCCAAGCAGGGTATTCCTGGTTCCAAAACATCAACCATTGAATCGCCTAAAACCGCTACTTTCAATTTTTCTTTTTTCCTCTTTTCTGTTGCCCTCCCAAGAATTTTTTCTCTAACCACCTCAGAAGTTGACTGAACCAATTTTCCGAATCGACTGTAGCCAGGAAACTCAGAAAGCAATTTGCCGAACTTACTCTCACTAGCAGAAACAGGAACGGTGAAGACAATCCAACCTAAAATTAGAAAAAAGATTGCTTTTTTCATAAGTTCAGCTTAACTAAATCTATTATTTATTGCAAGAAATCTTGTTGCTCAAACAACAAGCGTTTAACTGAAGCCCATTTCCTTCTGACCACATCTGGAAAATCTTTGTGCTTATCATAATATGCTTTCAAAAACTGCTGGGTTTTAGGGTCCGACATATAACCCGAGCCAAAATCTCCATATTCTTCTTTCAACTTCTCAATTATTCGATCCCTTTTTACCTTTGCCAGAATAGAGGCAGCAGAAACTATACTAAACTTTTTATCCGCTTTATTTTCCCCGACTAGATCAGTTGAACACTGCAACTGATATTCAACTGCTTTTACAAAAGCATCGATACCTCCGGGGTGAGTAGGAACATCAAAAATTACCCGCCCAGGTTGAAACTTATTTATCAACCTGGCAATTGCCTGCAAGTCCAGCTCATTTAAACTCACCCGGTCAATTTGATCAGCCGGGACAATTATAATTTGCTTGTTTTTTATTAAACCTTCAAGCTTGTCAACCAACATACTTCGCTGTGAAGGGGATAACAATTTAGAATCCTTAACGCCCAAACCACTTAAATCAGCAAGCCTATTTTCTTCCACTACTACCCCGGCAACTACCATCGGGCCAATAACACAACCCCGGCCGGCCTCATCTATACCTAAAACCATAGTCTATTTTATAGCAAAGGAAGTTAGGATATCCATTAAATTTAGCTGTTTAAATTCACCCAGCTTGCCTTGTTTACACTCTTTCTCTGTAAATTTCTTAGTCTTATCTTTACCTTTACCCCAGATTAAAACCGGACACAAACGGTCACAATGACGTTTAAGTAAACTACAAGTGCAATGGTCGCAAGTAAGACAAATAATTACCCCTTCAGGCCGATTAATATCTGCTAATTTGCGGTCAATCTCTTCAATAAAGTCTTTTTTTTCTCTGTACCTGCCGTCCTCAGCTAGACTATCCGTTGCTTTAATATGCAAAAAAACAAAATCATATTTTGACAAGGTTTTGCGCGCTGCTTTTACTTTCCCCCTTAAATTTGTTTCAACTGTTCCATCAGCGCCTTCAACCTCAATTATATCCATACCCAGCATGCGGGCAATTTGTTTGTACAACACCTTTCCAGCTATACAGGCAGCATTTAAACCATATTTATCTTGAAAAGGAACCAGTTCCCTGACCGAACATGCTCCCCGAGTTAAAACATAATTTGCCGCTGGTAGGCCAGCTTTTCTCCTTTCTGCATTTAGCGGATGATTTTTTAATATTTGATGAGCCTTGCTTAAAAATTGGTTTAGAATCCGTGCTGTTTTTCGAGCTTCTGGACTATTATCCAAAGGCCTAATTTCCCTAACCTCAGTACTCAAATCAGTATAAAAAGGGTCGCCATCAGAAATCTTACCGCTTAGGCCCTGTCCTCTAATAACAATTCCCAATCGATATTCTTTAGCCGATTTAATTAAAAATTTTGCTCCTTCAACTTTAATTTTTCTTAAAGCTTTAATCAACTCCTGTGTATTTTTAATTCTTCCCGCCCGTCTATCTATGGCTTGGCCGTTTTTAACATAACCAAAATTGGCCCGCAAAGCAACATCGCCAGGCTGAACCTCGATTCCAGCACCCGATGCAGTAACAATCCCTCGACGCAAGCCTAACTTTTCCGGGTCATAACCAAAAAGCTGAAAGTGGCTCTCTTCAGAAGTTGGCAAGGCCCCTTTAAAATCTGTTTTGGCTAAACCGAGCACACCCTGTTTAGCTAATTCGTTCATATAAGGAGTGTTGGCTACCTGCAAGGGGGTTTGGTCTTCTAACTCAGGAATCGGCTCATCTCCTAACCCGTCAAGAATAATTAGTAAAATCTTTTTTTTCATATGCTTTAATATAACATAAGAAGAAAATTATGAGTTACTAATTATGAATTATCAGTCATTCTGTTAAAATAGCAACTATGAAAAAGGAAACTCTTTTTTTAAGTTTATCTACTGCCTGCTTAGTAGCTGGGGCAATTATTTTTTTTACTCACCCGGAATCTAAAGCTAAGCTCCTTTCTCCTTGGGTTGGTCAACCAACTTCCCAACAAGAAAACCCCTTAAAAGAATATTATTTTACTAATTTAGCTAACCGCGAGTATAAACCGAGCAAAATAAACTTAGTTAGAGAAATTACTACTCCTGCTTTAACAGGAGAAAAGTATAAAACCTGGCTTTATACCAATAAATCTGAAGGGCAAACAGTCAGCGGCATGGCTAAAATCCCTAATTCATGTACTGATAAAAAATGCCCAGTAATTATTATGCTTCGAGGCTATGTTGATGATGAAATTTATTTTACCGGCATTGGCACTCATAAAGCAGCCGGGGTGTTTGCTGAAAACGGTTATATCACCCTTGCCCCTGACTTTTTAGGCTTTGGTGAGTCAGACCAACAATCAAAAAATGTCCTTAAAGCTAGGTTTACCCGCCCAATCACCACCTTAAACCTAATTGCTTCAGTAAAACAATGGGAAAAAGCCCAAAAAAATAATATTTTTATTTGGGCGCATTCTAACGGTGGTCAAATTGCCCTTTCCCTACTAGAAATCAGTCAAGAAAATTACCCAACCACTTTATGGGCACCAGTTACCATTAATTTTCCTAAATCTGTTTTTTATTACATGGATGATTATGAAAAATTAAACGATTTAGGCAAAGAGGTTTACAATACCATTTACAATTTCTGCCAAAATTATGACTGCAGCCGGTTATCAGTAAACAACTACTTTAATCAAATTAAAGCTCCTATCCAGGTTCACCAAGGAGGTAATGATCCTTACGTTCCCCAAAGGTGGTCAGATGAATTCGTTGCTCAAATGGAAAAACTAGATAAAGAAATAAATTACTATACTTACCCAAAAGCTGATCATAATCTTAAACCCAACTGGGATGAAGTAGTAGAAAAAGATTTAGAGTTTTTCCAAGCCCAACTGTAAACCAACTTTAACAATAACTCAAACAGTGATAAAATAACCAGTAATTATGGAGAAACAATGGAAACATAAAGAATTTGAAGCCGATATTTACAAAAAGTGGGAAGATAAGGGCTATTTCACCCCTGAAATTGATCCTGAAAAAGAACCTTTCTGTATTATTATGCCTCCGCCTAATGCTAATGGTGCCTTACACATTGGCCATGCTAAAGGAGTTACTCTTCAAGATATCATGCTTCGCTGGCACCGGATGATGGGCGAGCCTACTTTAGGTTTACCAGGAGCAGACCATGCTGGTATTCTGACCCAAGTGGTTTTTGAAAAAAAGTTAGAAAAACAAGGCAAATCCCGGCAAGATTTAGGGAGGGAGGAATTTTATAAACAGTGTCTAGAGTTTACTTTAAACAATAAACAAAAAATGTATGACCAGATTAGAGATTTAGGTGCTTCCTGCGATTGGACCAGAGAAAAATTTACTCTAGATGAAGATGTTTCTGAAATTGTTAATGACACCTTTAAAAAACTGTATCAAGAGAATCTTGTTTACCGTGATTGGCGAATGATTTCCTGGTGCCCTCGATGCCAAACTGCCTTATCAGATTTAGAAGTAGAATATGACCAAGAAGAAACAAATCTCTGGTATATCTCCTACCCTTTTACCAACCAAAAAGGAAGTATCACTGTGGCTACTACCCGGCCGGAAACTATGCTTGGGGATACTGGGGTAGCTGTAAACCCTGAGGATGAAAGGTATAAAGATGTAATTGGCAAAAAACTAACTCTACCTTTGGTTAATCGGGAAATAGAAATTATTGCTGATAAACTAGTTGACCCTGAGTTTGGGACCGGAGCAGTAAAAGTCACTCCGGCTCATGACCCGGATGATTTTCAAATTGGACAAAACCATGATTTAGATACTATCCAAGTTATTGGCTTTGATAGCAAAATGACTGATAAGGCAGGAAAAGAGTTTCAAGGTTTATCTACCCAAAAAGCAAGAGAAAAAGTAATTAAAAGATTAAAACAAGAAGGAAATCTTGAAAAAAGCAAAAAGTATGTCCACCGGGTTGGTCATTGTGAACGCTGCAAAACTACTGTCGAACCACTGATTTCACTCCAGTGGTTTATTAAAATGGATTCCATGGCCCAAAAAGGATTAGAAAAAGTTAAAAGAGCAGGAATAGACATTTTCCCCGACCACTTTAAAAAAATATATTATAACTGGCTAGAAAACATTCAAGACTGGTGTATTTCCCGACAGCTTTGGTGGGGTCACCGCTTACCGATTTGGTACTGCGGACATAAAGGATTATCAGATTTGCAAAAAAGCATGAACCCAAAGCTGGTTAAAAATCACAAAAAGGGCTGCGGCGAGGTTTTTGTTGGCCAAACCCCACCTGAAAAATGCCCTAATTGTAATCAATCTGACTGGGTCCGTGACCCGGATACTTTTGATACTTGGTTTTCTTCTGGTCAATGGCCGTTTACTACCTTAGGTTACCCAAACAGTCAAGACTACCAATATTTCTATCCAACCTCAGTTATGGAAACCGCTTACGATATTTTGTTTTTCTGGGTAGCAAGAATGATTATGCTTGGCTTGTATACTACTAATAAAAAACCGTTTGAAACAGTTTATTTTCATGGTATGGTTCGCGACGCTTTTGGCCAACCAATGAGCAAATCCCGGCCGGAAACTCTAGTTGAACCTGATGAAACCATAGAAAAATACGGTGCTGATGCTTTAAGAATGGCTTTAGTCTATGGGACCAGTGCCGGCAATGATGTTGGAGTTTCTGAAGACAAAATCCGCTCAATGCGCAATTTTTCCAACAAAGTTTGGAACGCAGCACGGTTTATCAAAATGAGCCTCAAAACTCTAAACTCTAAACCCCAAATCCTAAATAATTTCAAAATTCAAAAGTCTAAATTAGACAAACAAGACCAAAAAATTATAAGCAAGTTGGACAGAACTGTTAGCCAAATAAATGACCAGATGAATAATTTTATGTTTGGACAAGCCTTAGAAGACATTTACCAGTTCTTTTGGCACGAATTCTGTGATATTTATCTAGAATCAACCAAAGACCGTAGAGACGAAGCCTTACCAGCTTTAATCCATGTTTTAATTACCAGTTTAAAACTGCTTCATCCCTTTGCTCCATTTGTTAGTGAAGCTATTTATCAGGAATTTAAACAAGAACTGCCTAACCATAAACTACTTCAGCCTGAATCGCTAATGATTGCCCCCTGGCCAAAATAAAACATTACTGTTTAAGCGAAATCAAGCCACAATGTAGTTCTATGAACAAAAAAGTAGAAAGAAATGACCTAACTGAACCATACGTAGGTATTGATGACAAAGGCCAGGCTATTTTTCATGGACCCCTCAGTGAGGTTTTAAACGAATTGGGTCTTTCTAAAGACGACCTTAGGAGCGGTCGGGTTTCAAGTGACCTTCTTTCAAAAATAATTCGAGCAAGAATCGGGGGAAGAAAAGGCCCTTCTAAAGACTCTAAAGATGGCCGAGAATAGCAGGATTCATTTTTTCTTCTGCCAATACTCACCTTGCCGGCAAAGAAGTTTTTTAGCTTGCGATTTATCTGCCATCAATGCTTCAACCACAATTTCTAAAAAGATTGTATTTTGTGATCCTTTAACCAAAATTATTTCTTGGCCGTCAATGTTTTCTTTTAAATATTTCCCTGCCTGACCGGCTGTTTCAAAAGGTTTCACCTGAATATCCTCATCTATTTTTTTAACTTCCGGTACTAAGTACTTTTTCATCTCCGGCCCAACAGTAATAATTTTATCAGCAGATTCAACTGCTTTTTTAACTAATTTTTGATGCATTTCCTTTGATTTTTTACCCAACTCCCTCATGTCCCCTAAGACGGCAATCGTTTCCCTTCTTTCGTTATCACCTACTCGTTTTAGCAAATTAAGCATAGTATTCATCGGCCTGGGTGAAGCATTATAAGAGGAATCAATAAGATAAGTGTCTCTAATGCCTTTAATTAAGCTTGACCTTCCTGGTGGTAATTTAAACTTATTTTTAATGCCAGCAATTGCTTTTGATGCTGATATTCCCAAAGCTTGGGCTGCGCCTATTGCAAGGCCAAAAGTTTCTCCATAGACATAAGGCAGAACTAATTTTAATACTAACTCTTTTTTCCTTTCTTCAAGCTGAAAAACAAACTTTGTTCCATTCAAATTCACCTGATAATCATCTAAAATTACGTCTGCCTCGCCATTTTTTCCTACTCCAATTACCTTGGCTAAGGTTAATTTTTTTCTTTCTTTGACATAAGGGTCGTTGAAATTCAGAATCGCATAACCTTCTTTGGGTAAAGCGGAAATCATTTTTGCTTTTTCGTCTGCAATCACTTCTTCCACTTGCACCCCGGAGGTGCAAATAGGTTCAAACTGCATTGCATGCACAGAAGTAACACTAACAAACACCCCAATATCAGGCCGAATAATTTTAAGTAGGTAAGACATATTTTTAGGTTCTTTGGGCTCATCAACCCCCATTTCAACTACATAAACATCATAGTCTTCCCAGTTGGTAAACAATTTAAGAATTGCCAGCCCAGCTACCCGAAACCAATCCTGAAGACTAAAATCCTGCATTTGAAGCCCTAAGATATTTAACGGAATGCCGGATTCTGAATTAGCTTTTTCAGAATATTTAACCTTAAAACTATCTTTTAAAGCAGCAACCACTGCATACATGGTGGAAGTTTTCCCAGCCGAGCCAGTAATCCCTATTTTTTTGATTTTTTTTCTACCTAAAATACGACGGTATAAATTTAATTTAGCCAAGTGTATTTTGGCTAAGATGCGGATGTAATGGAGAAAAATTAGCCCTAGCTTTTGTCTCATTGCTAATTGGTATTATAACAAAATCGTAGTTAGTAGTTAGTAGTTAGTAGCTAGAAGTTATAATTCCAAACTCCGGGAAGATATCTTTTTAACAGCCTTATCAATAAACTCATTAACTTCCATCTCCGTCTGATCGCCAGTATCCCGGTTGCGGACATTAACCGTTCCCGCCTCTTCTTCCCTGCCTCCTAAAACTAGAATATAAGGGACCTTTTGCTTTTCCCAATAACGAATTCGTTTGGATAAAGTATTACTGGAATCATCCATCTCAACTCGCAAACCTGCAACCCGCAACTCCTTAGCTCTCTTTTTGGCATAACTAATTTCATCTTCTGTAATTGGTAGCACGGTTACTTGAACCGGAGCTAGCCAAACCGGAAATTTACCAGCATAATGTTCAATTGCAATTCCCAAAAAGCGTT
>CAZHXO010000004.1:5502-13682 GCA_964536585.1 uncultured Gammaproteobacteria bacterium | reverse complement strand
GTTTCTGGTCGTAACATAATTGTTAACGAAGCAAAACCTAAAAAGTAAAATAATTCTGGAGTAAATTTATATTATGAAGAAGATTAGTTTCTTTTTGGTAAGTTTAATTTTAGTAGGATTTTGTTTTTCAAACCCGATTTACGGGCAAGAGAGAAATATTGAAGCAAGAGTAGTTGAAATCCTTCAAGAGGGCGAGGTAGAGGTGCAAGGAGAACAGCAGTTTTATCAAGAGTTGAAATTAGAATTTATTGATGAGGATAAAACTACTACTGTTGAGGTGAATCAAGCTAGAGAGATAAATGCGCTTGAGTACGAAGTAGGAGACAAGGTTTTGCTAGCTCAGGTTGAGGGAGGAGAACAGGAATATTACATTACTGAAGTAGTCAGGCGCCGACCCCTGATTGCCTTGGCAGTGATTTTTGTAGTTTTGGTATTGGCAACCGGTCATTTACGCGGGGTGACTTCTTTGCTGTCTATGGCTTTGTCTTTTTTAGTTATCACTCAGCTGATTCTCCCTGAGATTTTAAAAGGGGCCAACCCATTGTTGGTTTCCTTAGCCGGAGCTCTAATTATTATCCCACCCACTTTTTATCTTGCTCATGGGTTGAATAAAAAAACAACTGTTGCGATTGGAGCAACTGTTTTTTCGCTTCTGGTAACCAGCTTGTTGGCTGTTTTATTTGTGAATCAAGCTAAATTAACCGGCTATGCTTCAGAAGAAGCCGGTTATTTACAAACCGTCAAAGCAAGCCAATTCAATATGCAGGGTTTGTTATTGGCGGGGATAATTATTAGTGTTTTAGGTATTTTAGATGACATTACTGTTGCCCAAGCAGCGGTTGTTTTTCAACTTCATGATGTCAATCCTCAATTGGAATTCCAACAGTTATTTGTGAAATCTTTATCGGTTGGCCAAGACCATATTGCTTCAATGGTCAATACTTTAATTTTAGCTTATACCGGAGCAGCTTTACCCTTGGTGCTTTTATTTATTAACCAACCGCGACCTTTTGGACAGATTATCAACTTTGAAGTAATTGCAGAAGAAATTGTTCGAACTTTGGTCGCCTCGATTGGTTTAGTTTTAGCCGTTCCGGTTACAACTCTGGCTGCCGCTTGGCTGGCAAAAAAAAGCTAATTTTCTTTTATTTCCCAACTTTCGCTTTTACCAGTCCTTACAAAGGTTGGCAATTTTAAAAGCAGGGGATCGGGAATTAATTTAACCTTTATTTGCTTATCAGCAAAAGTTTGCTGATACAAATTACTGTCTGAGCCGATAACAGCCGCTAATTTTGGCGCAGGGGAGCCCAAATTTTCAAATAGTTGATAAACGGCAACAATTGTTCCGCCTTTGCCAATAAAGTCATCAACAAAGATCAACTCAAAATCAGTTAAGCTTTTTAATAAGCGTTTATCTTTGGGGGGCAGATTAAGCTGTTGGCTGGAAGTGGAAGTAATTGATTGATAAGAAATTGAAGCTGGATTTTTCATATAAACTTTAGCTTGGCCTTTACGCAGGACAATAATCCGCTCGTGGACTTGCTGCGGAAGGCTGTCGTTAATATTTTTCCAGACCCAAGGGATTAAGTGAGAACCTTTAGCTTCAGCCGTGACTAAGATTGAGTGCTTACTTTTATCTAATTGTTTAATAATTGATTCTGCTAATAATTTACTGACATAATCTAAAAAGTTTTGATCTTGCTCCATAACCACAAAGGAAGCAATGCCAATTTGTTGACCATCATTTTGTTGAGGTAAGGGAACGATATCTAAGTTCAGAATGTGCGGGCCAAGCTCAGTTTGCCACTGCCAATAATTATTGTCTTTAATAATTTTCCCTGGGTTGTGTTGGTTCATTTTTCTATATAGAAATTATTAACGCTGTCAAACGAGCCTTTAATCGGATGCAATCCTTGTTTATCTCGGTTGAAAACCGGCACTTTAGTTAGGCTGGTATAAGGAACTCCGTTTAAATGATCGCTTTGATCAGCTTCATTTAAAACTGTTGCTACTGCTGCTAAGTTCAAACCCATTTTTTTAGCTAGTTCAATAGAGGCGTCCATTGTTCCAGAAGTTAACCGGGCATCGTCAACAATAACCACGGCTTTATTCCCTAAAACTTGAGCAATTTTAGGGTCCATGAATAAAGCCTGCGGAGCCTCACCACCAGTTCCCGACCGGACAGTAACCGAGTTGTCTAACCCCACCCAGTTTTTTGGTGGGCCTAAAACCAATTTATTGTTTTCCAATCTTGGTTTGCCCTTTTGAAAACTGGTTAAGAGAGTATCTGAGCCTTTCAATCTGGCCATTTCTTGAGATAATTTTGACCCCAAGGTTTCTACGCCGATTGCTGCTTCCCATTCAATTCCTTGTGCTTCAAGCTCCTCATTTAACCGATAGCTCATTGCTTCTAAATCTCCGGGTGTCCGCTCATTAGTCATTAGCAGGGCAATCCATAAATCTTTAGAAGCTGGTTCTAATCTTAGTTCTAAGAGTAAGGGGTTTTCTTCTGTGCCAATATTAGCTAAGTAAAAAGAACTTTCTTGCCAGACTGGGGTCGGTCTTTCAGTGGCGTCAATTTTTCTTAACCGGGCATATTCTTGTTCTTTGGGGATTGGGTGAAGACAGTGTCTTAAAATTCTACTTTCCGGAATTATTATTTCGGTTTCCTTATTTCTTACTTCTGGATCAATTGGCCTTTCTACACGCGACATATTTTCCTTTCTATTTACCAAGGTAATGGTAAACCCAAATCATTAAAAAATTCTCGATCTTGCATCACTTCTCGGGTTGCTCCTTCTCTAATAATATGGCCATCGTTTAAAACATGAACTTGCTGAGCAGCTTTTGCAACAAGCTTTAAATCATGGGAAATTAAAATTACAGTTTTTTCTTGCTGTTGCAGTTCTTTAATTTGATTTATTAGTTTTTCTCGATTCTTTCTGGTTTGGCCCAATGTTGGTTCATCAAGGACAACGATTTCTGGCTTGCTGGCAACAACAATAGCAATTGCTAATCTTTGTTGTTGGCCAGCAGATAAGCAATAAGGCGATTGGTGTTCTAATCCGCTTAATCCACAGTCTTCAAAATCTGGTTGATGCCCGTTTTCACAGCTTATGTTTACTTCTTCTTCTACACTGTCAGCAACAAACATCTTAGATGGTGTTTGGTAGACATAACCTACTTTTCGAGTTAATTCTTTAGCTGGTAATTCACTTGGGTTAATTCCCTTAATCTCAACTTTTCCTCCTTGCGGAGTTAATAGTCCACTAATTATTTTAGCGAGAGTTGTTTTCCCAGACCCGTTATGGCCAACTAAAGCAGTACATGAACCTAATATGATTTCCAGGCTAACATTTTTTAAAGCCGGTTGACCGTTATAAGAAAAAGAAATATTTTCAAGCGAAACCAAAGTTTTTCCTCTAGCTGGTTCTCTTAATTCAAGTCCTTTTTCAAAAGATTCTACTCCTGCAGCTTTTGCCGCTTTAAAATTATTAAAAACTTTTTCAGGTGATCCGTCAAAAGCTAATTTTCCTTTATCTAGAACTAATAATCGATCAACAGTATCGGCCAGCCAGTTAACATCAGAATCTACAATCACCATTGTACGATCTTGATCTTTAAATGGTTTAATAATGTTTTTAATTCTTTGTTGTCCGCCGAGATCCAAAGCAGATATTATTTCATCAAACAGAAGTACTTTAGGTTCCATTGCTAAAACTGTAGCAATCGTAGTTGCTTGTAACTCTCCGCCAGAGAGGTCTTGCATATTTTTCCCGCTTAAATGCTCAATTTTTAATAACTTTTTTAAAACTCTAATTCTTTTAATCATTTCATCTTTAGGTACACCAATATTCTCCATCCCAAAAGCAATTGCATCATCAACATGCATGCCAAAACTTTGGGTTTCAGGGTCTTGAAAGACCAGGCCAATATTGCGCATCAGCTCAAAAACGGTATGCTCAGTCACATCTTGACCATCAAAGTTTACTTTGCCTTGGTATTGGCCTTCTTTGTAAAAGTGGGGGATAAGTCCAGATAAAGCAGCAAGCAGAGTAGTTTTCCCACTGCCACTATCACCGACAATTCCTACGACTTCTCCTTCAGAAACAGAAAAAGAAATATCGCTTAAAGTCGGGCTTTCAGCAGTAGGGTATTGATAGCTTAAGTTATTAACTTCGATTATATTAACCCGCGGTTCTTCTTCTCTAAAAGGTAGAACTTCTGTTTCTACTCTGGGTGTTTCTTCTCTTGTTAATATTTCTTTCATTATATTAAGTTTAATTTTTAATTATTTAGTTTATTTAATACGACGGCCCTGGAGGTAGATTCTCTTCTCATTTACATGAGTGAGTGATCCCCTCCGGGCCAAGACATCAAAAGCTGACAAACATAGCAGTAATAATAGCCAGAACGGCCATCGCAATTCCATCGATTAAATGGAATTTGATTCTTCTATACCTCGATCTCTTCTTCCCTGGCGAGTAGCTGTAGTTCAACAGTGCCAGAAAAGTATTATGGATGATTTCCAGCGTTTGAACTACTAGGGGAATTCCCATGTTTAGATATTTCTTTGCACGTTCGAGAACTCCTCCTTCATTTACTCCAATACCGCGAGCTCTACGAACCTCAATCATCTCCTTTAGCTTTCGCTGAAGAAGCGGAATGAACTGGAAAGCTAAACCCACTGTGAAGGCTGTTCCTTCGATCAGTTGGTTCCATATATTGGATTCTTGCCCCCACTTTAAGGTTCGGATCGCAGTTGCGATTTCTTCGAACTCTGTGGTTTGGAATAAAATGATAGATGTCGTAATCATGATATAGACTCTCATGACTTGGATTAGAGCTTGCTCAACTGCTTCCCATCCCAACATCCCGAATTTAACCCATTGGTAAACTAATTGGGATGCTGCGAGAAAGGCGACGAATTGGAACATGTTCTTGCTTACGTCGATGATAATGAACTTCAGTTTTCCTGCGATCATCCAGACAGGGATTGCCAAGATGATGAGAATTCCGAGTCGAGCAACCGACTGGAATTTTATCGCTAAAAGCGATATGCAGATCATCCAAAGCATTTTGACTCGAGGATCTAATCTGTTTTTAGTTACACTTATGCCTGTCATTTCTCCTCCGGAGATAACCCGGGTTCCAGGGCACCCAGGCTATCATGTATCACTACACTAAAACGTGCGCAGCCAGTTCCACATCGGCCGCGTTGCTTCAAGCATCTTCTTGCTTAGCCACCCCGTAGCAAGCATCGGGCCGCTATCGCTGATGACCCCGATCATAACCAGTCCGGTTATGAATGGCAGATCTATTGTCGCCTTAAGCGACAATGCAACGAAAGTTGCCATGAATATGCCCGTGAAAGCGCATACCCAGAGACTTTTGCCTATCCATCTCTTCGGATGGTCATTGACGTCGGACAGGAGCTCGGCGTTGGTGCGATTGCCTCGGAGCAGGATTGCAGGCAGCCAGCCTGTCAACCCTACGAATATCCCGTCGACCACGGGCGTATGGAGCGGGATGAAAAGGCCGCTGAGTTGAGCCCAGACGATGGTAGCGACGTAACCGCTTACGAACCCGGTTCCGGGTCCAAAAAGCACCCCGATGACTGGAGGAAGGAAGGCGAACAATCTCAGGTGTATACCGGGGGCAATTTGGACAAAAGACACTCTCGCCCAGAGGACACCGCTTAAGGCGCCGAACACACTTCCGGCTACCAAGCCGAAAAGCACATCCAATGGGTCGTCGCCATCGGTCAGCCGAACCTTCTTTCTGTTGGCAACCATAACGACGGCGAAGGCCAAGGTCGCAACCACGGTCATGAACAATCTGAATGGTGACGATAGCGCGGTGTTGATAACTGACGCTATATACTGTAACACGGTATTTCTCCTTTTGTCTAATACTTCACGACTGTTTGATTACTGATATGCTATTCCCTGGCAACAGCACAGCAGCAACCTAGGTATATAAATATACCCACATTGCTGCCGGTCTAATCACCAAGGTTTTTAGCTTTTGAATGTCAAAGTGCTGCTGGTCATATTTGCGAATAGACCAGCAATTAAATATAATTTCAATAGGGGAGATTGGTAACACAAAAACCTGATCGCCTCTGATCGGTCGTTGCCTTTCTCCCTATTTTTCTTAGTTCAACGCTCAGGTGCAGATACCTGATAGTTGAGGATTTTTAAAACCATAAAAAAACCCCCGCAGCTGCGGGGTTAACAACTTTTATACTATTAAAATTAATCCAATGATTTGTTGAGCCTTGTTTCATATATTTGACCCCCAGCTCGTTTGGGATCTTACGCTGTTAGTTATACTATAGCTAATCACTTTTTGGTTTGTCAAGAAACCAAATTATTTATCCTTGAAGATAGGCAATTCAGCCAGATAGATGAAATTTTTGATTTCATCAAATTGATTTTTAGTTTGACGAATTACTGCTCCGTGCAGAACAACTTCTGCTCCAATTTTTTCCATCAGTTTGTCAATCATTCGCATTGTTACTCCAGTGGAAACGACATCATCAACAACAGCTACTCTTTTGTTTTTTAATTTTTCAGCCTTCCGACCGTTGATGACTAATTTTTTTACGTGTTTAGGGAAATGAGGCAGGGGATTTAAACTAATTGGAGAAACCATGTATGGTTTGATGCTTTTCCGACAAATTATATATTCTTCATGACCTAATAATTCGGCCAGTTTTTGAATTAAAGGAACTACTTTTACTTCTGGTCCGACCAGATAATCAAAATCATATTTCTTAATTTTTTCTTTTAAGGCTTGGGCAGTTTTGTTAACCAATTCAACGTCGCCTAAAATATTAAAACTGGCCAGTTTGGTTGAGGCACTAATGGCCGTTAAGGGTAGTTTTCTTTTTAAGCCGCAGATTTCCAGTTCGTAATATTTAGGCATAAAGATATAATGATTATACATAAAAATGTGTTAGGATGAAGAAAATGCTGCGAACACAAGCGTTGGAGATAATAATTTTAGGTACAGTCCAAGGATTGGCTGAATGGTTGCCGGTCAGTTCTTCCGGATTGCTAGTTTTAGTTCAAACTCGGTTTTGGCCCCAGACGTCTTTAAGCCAGATGATTGAGTATGCTTTGCTTTTACACGTCGGGACCTTTCTGGCGGCAATAATTTATTTTTATGAAGAGATAAAGGAAATAATTTTTAAAAAGGGTCGGGTTTTAAAAGTACTTACTTTTTCTACTTTATTAAGCGCGGGATTTGGCTTTTTACTCTTGCAACTGCTTAGACAAGTAGAAAAACAAATTGCCCTTACCGGGAAAGTGATTACTGCTTTAGTTGGTGTGTTTTTAATTTTTACAGGGATTATTCAGTTAAATAATGATGACCAAGGGAAAAAAGAACTTAAGTCAGCAACTATTAAAGACGGGATTTTACTCGGTTTAGTTCAAGCCTTAACAGTTTTACCTGGGTTTTCACGTTCCGGGTTGACAGTAGGGCTACTTTTAAATCTCGGTTTTGAAAAGGTTGAAGCCTTAAAACTTAGCTTTTTAGCCGGTTTGCCGATAATTTTAATTAGTAATATTTGGTTGAATTTAAAACAGCTGTCGGGTGTACACTTTAATTGGGGGGTAATGGTTTCTTTTTTAGTTGGTTTGCTTTCTATAAATCTCCTTTTTAAATTAGCCAAAAAGATAAACTTTGGTTATTTTGTTAGTTTTTTTGGTTTGATTACCTTGGTTTTTAGTCTGATTTAAAGCCTTGCTAGTTTAGGCCTAAATAATGCCGGAAAGATCAGAATGGTGTTACAAAGTAAACCGGTTGTGTAGTTGCTATCCAGGATATAGTCGTTGTCGTTTAGATGAAAGCATAGCCAGAGAGTATCGCGGGAGCCGAAAAGCGAAACAGCAGGAGCGTCAGAGGATTGCAGAGTTAGCTGAAGAAGATCCAGAACAGGTAGCAAGATTGTGTTTAAGAGTAGACTATTAACATTGACAATCTCCCAAGAGTTCATTATTCTAAAACTAGGATGTCAAAGAGGAAAATACGTTTTGCCATTAATGGTTTTGGCCGGATTGGTCGGGCTGTTGCCCGAGCTTGGTGGGAACATTACCAATCAGATTTAGAATTGGCGGCGGTTAACACTTCCGGATCAATGGATACTTATGGCTGGGCGCATTTACTTAAAT
>CAZHXO010000004.1:3029-5402 GCA_964536585.1 uncultured Gammaproteobacteria bacterium | reverse complement strand
GCGGTTAACACTTCCGGATCAATGGATACTTATGGCTGGGCGCATTTACTTAAATATGATTCTGTTTATGGCCGGTTTCCAGCCCAAATCAGAGTGGAAGATCCTAAAAAGGGCAAGGAAATAGGTGGGATAAACATTGCCGGTAGAAGTATTCCTGTTTTAGGGGAGAGAGAACCAAGCAAAATCCCTTGGCAAAATTATGATTTGGATGTGGTTTTGGAATGTACTGGTGTTTTTCGAAGCAGAAAAGCAGAAGCTCATTTTAAAGGCGGAGGGCCAAAACGGGTAATTATTTCTGCTCCCGCTGATGATGTTCCCATTTATCTGCTTGGGGTAAATGAAGAACAATACCAAGGGGAATCACTAATTGAGATGGGCTCCTGCACTACTAATTGTGTTGCCCCAATTGTAAAATTAGTTGACCAAAAATTTGGCTTTGAAGAGTGTATTATGACGACAATACATGCCTTAACTTCCAGTCAAAATATTGTTGACGGGTCGCATAAAGATTTAAGAAGAGCAAGAGCAGGATCAGTAAGTATTGTTCCGACTGATACCGGGGCGGCTGATTCCGTGGTTGCCGCTTACCCAGAAGCTGAGGGACGATTTGCTGCCAGTGCAATTAGAGTTCCGGTTCTTTGCGGTTCATATTCAGAGCTGGTTTTTAAAATAAATAAGATGACCACGATGGATGAAGTGAACCAATTAATTGAAGAAGCAGGGGCGAGAGATTTGGTTGGCTTGATGAAGGTTTCTTACGAGCCCTTGGTTTCCCAAGACATTATTGGGAATTCTGCTTCCGCAATAGTTGATTTACCGATGACCCAAGTAATTTCCGATGACATGATAAAAATAGCTGCTTGGTATGATAATGAATACGGTTATTCTTGCCGTTTGTTAGAGATGGCAAAATATGTTTTAGAGGGTTAAATAGTTGGGTTAACTTTAAGTTTTTCCTCAAACGGATTATAGTTTATTTCTTCTTTGGTTAAAATCTCAAGCTTTTCCACGTTAGCAGTTGACGGCCCTTTTTTAAACCAGTCAATCATTTTTTGGTAATTATCTTTTTTACCAACAATCAGGGCTTCCACCCGGCCGTCGCTTCTGTTCCTAATCCAGCCATATATATCCCACTGTTTGGCTTTTTTTACTGCGGTTAGTCGAAAACCAACGTTTTGGACTTGACCGTAAACAAAGAGTCTTGCTCGCACGTATTCTTTTTTTTCGTTATTGGAAGTCATAAAAGTTTTATTCCTTTCGTAAAACTATCTATATTATATCACGTAGCTAATTAAAAATAAATGCACCACTTACTTGACGATCGTCGCCTGAGTGGCGCTGGGAAATTATTTATTCTTTTGGTATAAAACAGCTATTTTATCGCGATATATTTCTTGCCAAAGGCCATCTCTTTTTCCCGCTAATTCAAGGTCAAGAAAGGTTCCGTTAGCAATTAATAAACAGTCGGCATTAAACTCTTCCAGTTTTTTATTGTAATTTTTTTGGGCCTGGATAATATTAAGATAGATTGTGTAAGGACTTTGGCCAGATGGGGTCGGCCAAGTGGGCATACGGCCGTCAACAAAGATTTTTCTGTCAGGTAAATGCCAAGCAAGATAGCCGCCCCACTCGTAAGCATTGTAAATATTTGAGCAGGTGTGAGGATTCTGCTTGAGAAAATTTACCGCCTGACATGGAAGTTTCCATTTAGATTGTTGACAAATTGAATCCCAGCCGTTTAATGCTGGAAAATTAGCAAGACGGTAGAGAATTAAGGATATTGCTCCAGCAGCAACTAAAATTTGTCCAGGTATTTTATATATTCTTAGTTTAAAACTTTCCCAAATATAAAGAAATAAATAACTAAAGCTTAAAGCGAATAGTGGTAAATGACGTCTTGCTTTAAAGGATAGAAAAGTAAAGAGTAGCCAGGTTAAAATCAGAAAAAAAGGTTTTTCTTTTCTGATCTTCTTTTGGTTCTTAAAGATACTGATTACCACGAAAGCAGAGAGAATAAAGGTGATAATTAAGAAGAGAGGATTAGGTGGTACCCACTCAGCAATTAGTTTATTTAATGGATACCAAGCATGACGGAAAGCCTCTGCATAAATTTTCCAGGTAAAGGGGTTTAAGATACTGGCAACAAAACTTAAAATAAGAATTAATGTTAATTTTTTGATTTTTTGTCTCTTCATTATCTTTTCAAAGAGATAGAAAAACAGCATAATCAAGCCTAGAATAAATCCGCCGTGGATATTAACCCAAAAAGCAAAGATGAGCGGGAAAAGATATGATAATTTGTCTTTTAATATGAAATAATACAGCCAAGAAATGCCGAGTAAAGTAAATAATTGACTTCTGAGGCCGAGGTTA
>CAZHXO010000004.1:0-2929 GCA_964536585.1 uncultured Gammaproteobacteria bacterium | reverse complement strand
GTTTGGTTAATAGTTTGATAATTAATTGTTTGGCTGTCAAAATAGCTTAAATTATTTTCAACTAAAGCCTCTTTTGTTTGCTGGTATCCGTCTGAGCCATAATTCCGAGAGTGATTGTTGGCCAAATTAAGACTATCAAAGCCAGCAAAAGAAAGTCCGTCGGCATTCCCGGTTTGACCGCAGAATTTGAATCCAGATCTTTGCGTGGGACAATTTTTGATTAACGGGCTTTCCAAATTGCCAATGGCTAAGTCGGCCTGCTTTATTTTCTCAGCAATTTTAAGAAAAGGGAATTTAGGATTTTTTTGGGCCTGGATTTGATAGTTGACCTCACGGGCTAAAGAAATATCACCAACTGCAGCAATGGTTATTTTAGAGGGTTGATTAGTTGGTTTGGAGCTGGAAGTTACAATCCGAGGGGGAGAAGAGGCTTTTTTTATTTGTTTGATTTGTTGGAATAAGCAAATATTAATTGAACTGAAAATAACGAGCGGGATGGAAAGCAGCCAATATTTTTTCATAATCTATTTTATCAACTATAATTAGAATAATGAGTAAATTGTTTATTGGCACTTCTGGTTATTCATATAATCATTGGGTCGATGATTTTTATCCTTTAGATGTTGCTTCAAATAAACGCTTGGAATATTACGCTGAATATTTCAATACCGTTGAAATTAATAACTCTTTTTATAACCTGCCTCAAAAAAAGACTTTTCAAAAATGGGCAAAGAGTGTTCCCGAAGATTTTGTTTTTTCAGTTAAAGCAAATCGATATATTACTCATATGAAAAACTTGATGGTCAATGAAGAGCCGATAAATCGATTATTAAATAGGGCTGAGCCTTTGGGGAACAAGCTTGGCCCGGTTTTGTTTCAGCTTCCCCCGCAGTGGAACCTTAATCTGGAGAGATTAAAAAAGTTTATTTCTTTTTTACCCTCCAAGCAAGATTATGTTTTTGAATTTCGTAATAAAACTTGGTATACAAAAGGAGTTTATCAGTTGCTTAAAACAAACAATATTGGTTTTTGTGTTCATGATCATGCAGATGGCCCATCGCCAGTAAAGGTGAGTTCAGATTTTGTTTATCTGAGGCTTCATGGACCAGAAGGGGATTATCAGGCAAAATATAATGAAAATCAGCTGGCTGACTGGGCGGAAAATATAAATAAATGGCAGCAAAACAAACTTGATTGTTTTGTATATTTTAATAATGATTTTCAAGCCTTTGCTATTGACAATGCCCAGAAGTTGAAACAATTAATATCTTAGTACCACGGTTCGAACCGTGGTACTATAGAAGGCTTGACGAAAAGGTAATCTCGGCTGTAGGATCTTAGTTAACTGTGTCCCAGGTTTCTAAACGTTTTACACCCGATTTTGTTTATCAGGAAATCTATCGTTTTTTGCAGATAAGTATAAAAGCGACAAGAGATTCGACGATAGCAAATGAATTTATTGACGTTATATTAACGGATTCTGAAAAAACGATGATCGGAAAAAGGGTAGCAATTGCATTTTTATTGAGAAAAGGGGCCAATTATGAAGAAATTTCTTCGATTTTGCGGGTGAGCCGGGGAACAATAGCGAGAGTGAAATCGCGCTTGGAACAATCGGAAAAATTTCAGATGTTTATTGATAGAATATTAAAGAAAGAAGAGATTGAGATTGGGTTACTAAAATTAGTAGAGCGGTTAGGAGATGTGTTGGGTGGAGGAAGCCCAGGAAGGTTTTGGCGTGAGATGGGAAAAATCGCAGCAAAAGACAGAAAAAAATCAATTATAACGAAAGTTTAGGTATAGTACCACGGTTCGAACCGTGGTACTATAGATGAAATTGTGGGGGGAGAGAGTAATTAGCAATTAATAGTTTTTTATTTACAGAGGATAAAGTAATGAATAAAATTAAACGGGTGGCTTTTTTTGGCCATTCAGAAGCAAAGCCAGGAGATAAAGATTATCAGCAGGCTGTAGAAAGTGCCAAACTTTTAGCTAAGGAAGGAATAACTATTGTTAACGGTGCCGGTCCGGGAATAATGAAAGCCTCGTCAGTTGGAGCTCAGCAAGCTGGAGGTAAATCTATTGGGGTGAGCTTTAAGGCTGAAGGGATGACTAATTTTGAAGGCCGAGATCCAACTAATCCAGTTGACAAAGAAATTATTGCCGATGATTATTGGCAGCGAACAAAAAAACTTTTAGAGTTGGGCGATGTCTATGTTATTTTTAATGGTGGTACGGGAACAGTATCGGAATTTGGGATGGCCTGGGGATTAGCGAGATTGTTTTTCGGTCAGCACAAGCCGTTGATTTTATTCGGTTCCTGGTGGCATGAGATTATGGAGGCTTTTGGAAGGAATATGAAAATCCGCCCAGAAGAATTAAAAGTTTATGAAATTGTTAATACCCCCGAACAGCTTTTGGAAGAAATAAAAGAGTTAGAAAGATAAGAGAAAAAGTAAAAACTTGACAATTTAATGTTTTGGGTATATATTCATAATATGGCCAGACCCAAAAACCCAAGAAAGATTAATTTTATCCCAGAAGTAACTTATTTTAAGCCGGTTAGCGTTCCTCTGGCGCACTTAAAAGAGGTTAGTTTAAGCGCTGATGAGTTGGAAGCACTACGTTTAGTTGATTTCAAAAGCAAGAGTCAGCAGCAAGCGGCAGAAAAAATGAAAGTATCTCAAAGCACTATCCAGCGTATTTTATCTAAGGCGAGAAAAAAAATTGCTAAAGCATTAATCATGGGTTGGGCAGTAAGAGTGGAAGGAGGTGAAGTTAAGATGCGTAGAGGTAGAGGTGGAAACAATGGCGGACGAGGAAAGGGTCGAGGCCGGATGGGCGGTCCTTTTCAAGCTGGACCTGGAGGTTATTGCAGTTGTCCGAATCCTGAATGTGATTATCAGGAAGCTCACCAACCAGGTAAACC
>CAZHXO010000003.1:0-17184 GCA_964536585.1 uncultured Gammaproteobacteria bacterium | reverse complement strand
ATTTTAAGCATACTAGCTGCTATTTTAACGTTTTATTCTAACTTAGTCAATGCTTTTTCAGCAGCGGCGTTTTCAGCTTGTGACTTTGATTTCCCTTTTCCCTCAGCAATTTTCTCTTGGTTGTAAAAGACTGCGGCAGTAAATTCTTTAGCATGGTCTGGTCCTCTTTGCTCAATTATTTTATAGTGGGGGGTGATTTTTAGTTTGGCCTGAACTATTTCCTGGAGTTTTGTTTTTGCGTCTTTAACTTCTTGTTTTTTGCCGATTTTTTTTAATTTAGATAGTAAAAGCTTGTCTAATAATTGGCTGGTTGTTTCCCAACCTTGGTCTTGGTAAATGGCTCCGACTAAGGCTTCGAAAGTGTCGGCTAGCAAAGAGGCTTTTTTGCGGCCTCCTTCCCTACTCTCACCTTTGGAAAGAAAAAGATATTTGCCTAAATCAAGTTGATTAGCAACTTCCGCTAAACTTTGGGTGCAGACAATCGCTGAGCGAATATTGGTTAGTTTGCCTTCGGGTTTTTGTGGATAAAGGTAAAAAAGATGTTCAGTTGCCCAAAGTTCCAAGAGTGCATCACCTAGAAACTCGAGTCTTTCGTTGGATTTTAATTTCTTCCTCCGATTTTCATTTAAATATGAGCGGTGGGTTAAAGCCCGCTTTAACAGTTGAGGATTATTAAACTGGATATTTAATTTTTTCTGTAACTTCTCTAGCATTTTTCCAATTTTTCGTAGGCTGCTCCTAAAACACCGTTGACAAAGCCTGGTGAACCTTCGGCACCAAACTCTTTGGCTAATTCTACTGCCTCATCAATAGCTACTTTTGTTGGCACTTCTGGGTCAAAACAAAGTTCATAAATAGCTAAGCGCAGTATGGCTAAATCAATGCGGTTAATTTTTGATAACGGCCATTTAGGAGCGCAATCTTTAATAATTTGGTCAATCTTTTCTTGTTTTTTAATGATTTTTTTTGCTTTTGGTAATAATTTTGTCTTTTCATTAAAGTCCCAACTAAATAAGTTCTGGATAATTTCTTGTCTTTTTTTATGCCTGGGATCAGTTTTACTTTTTTTCTTTTTTTGAAGATTCATTTTTTTCGTTTTGAGCCTTAGACTTTTTACTTTCGGCCTTTAGCTTTTTAGTGCCTATTTTCCCGCAATTAGGACAAGCAAAATGAGGGCGTTTTAATGCCCCACAAAATTGGCATTTAGTTAGGTCAGGAAGTTTTAGTTTATGGGTTCGTCTGCGTTTTCCTTGTTTTTGGCTGGATGGTCGGTATTTAGGTACTGCCATAGGCTATATTTTACCCTTTGAACCTGTCTTTTGCAAATTTATTGGGTTGGAAACTTGACAAATTTTTGTACAAAGTAGTAAAATAGTTCTTAGTTAATGGCAAAATTTAAACAAGTTCTGGAGTCTAAAAAGGAAATAGTCTGGCCAGAAATTAAAAATTATCTTCAATTACCCTTGAGTTTTACAGGCCAGAGAAAGATCCCTTCTAGGTACAAAAACCTTATTGAGTTTCACAAGAAAATAGTTGCTGATTATTCTGAACGCCAAGGTAAATATATTCGTCCTTCTTTTGTTCTTCTTATTTGTGAAGCAATGGGTGAAGATCCTCAAAAAGCAGTTAAAACAGCAGCAGCAATGCAGGTTTCAGAGGACTGGATTTTGAATCATGATGATATTGAAGATGAGTCGCTTCAACGGCGCGGCAAACCAACTTTACACGAAATTTATGGGGTGCCGTTGGCGATTAATGCTGGAGATGGATTACAAACTGTGATGTGGCGGATACTTTGGGATAACATAGAAATTTTGGGTATAGAAAAAAGTTTAGAAGTAATGAAAGAGTTTTATGAGATGATTACTCGGACTGCATTTGGCCAAACTGTAGAGATGAAATGGAGAAAGGAAGGGAAAATGGATTTAACCGAGGAGGATTGTTTTTTTGTGATTGATGGGAAGACTGTTTATTACAGTATTGCCGGACCAATGCGTTTAGGCGCGATTATTGCCGGTGCAAACAACCAGCAGTTAGAAAAACTATATAAGTTTGCCAGACCGTTAGGTCGATGTTTTCAAATTAAAGATGATTTGTTGGATCTGACCTCTGATTTTGCTGGTTTGAAAAAGCAACAAGGCAATGATATTTATGAAGGAAAAAGGACTTTAATGTTAACTCATCTTCTTGGGAACATTAAGGGAAAGGAAAAGAAAAAACTTTATTTAATTTTGAAAAAAAGCCGGCAGGAGAAAAGCCGGCAAGAGGTGGCTTGGGTGATAAAAATGATGAAAAAATATGGGAGCTTGGATTATGGAAGGAAAAAAGCAGAAAAATTAGCTCAGACGGCGAGGAAAATATTTGATCAAGAATTGGACTTTTTAGAAAAAGAGCCAGCCCGGGCACAATTAAAAGCAGGAATAGATTTTATATTAGAAAGGGACTATTAAAATGGGGCCGGTTGAAAGAGTTTTATATTTAAAAGATAGTCTCCATACTGAATTGGACGCAGTTAAACCACGGGAGTTAAAGTTGTGGTTAAAGGAAATTGACAAAAGATGGGAGCATATTCCTGAGTTGGAAATTCAGACCGATAATCTCCATTCTTTGACCGTAATTTGTGATGGTAACCGAAGAGCGGCTAGGAAGAAAGGCTTGGATTCGTTTTATGGCCATCGAGCTGGCGTAGAAGTTATCAAAGGAATTTCAAAGGCTTGCCGCCAATGGGATATTTCTTATTTGACTTTTTGGACTTGGTCAACTGAAAATTGGGCAAGAGAAAGCCGGCAAGTTAAATATGTAATGAATCTTGCCGCTAATATTTTGACCGATCCTGACTTTATTGAAGAGCTTGTTGAAAATGAAGTTCATTTTGTTCATTTAGGCAGGAAAGACAGACTGCCCAGCGAAGTTTTGGATTCTTTAAATAATTTGGAAGATAAAACAAAAGAATTTGACCAGTATTGGTTAAATTTAGCAATGGATTACGGCGGAGTGGACGAAATCGGCCGTGCCTTTATTAGTGTGTATGATATGATCCAGGCCGGAGAAATAGATATTGAAGAAATAAAAGAATCACCAGAAATAATTTATAATTTCTTAGATACTAGTGGCCAGCCTAATCCGGATTTGATTATTCGAACCGGAGTTAAAGAGGGAGAAATTCCTCATACTAGCGGGCTGATGCCGTTACAATCCGCCTATGCTTGTTGGGATTTTGTTCCGGATTGTTTTCCTGATTTTACACCTGACAATTTAGCTGGTTCAATTGAAAGGTTTGCTGAGTATGAACGCAGGTTTGGTAAGTAGTTTTTGAAGTATGAATCAAGTTAAAGTATCTGCTCCAGGCAAATTAATGCTTTTTGGAGAGCATGCTGTTATTTACGATCGGCCGTGTATTGTTACTGCTGTTGATCATCGGATTAGCACTAAGGTTAAATTAATAGACCAAGCAAAAATAATAATAAATGCACCTGAAGTTAATGTTAAAAATTATCAAAAAGATATCAAGGACTTAGGCAAAGAGAGCGATATGCCTAAAGGGGTCAGGTTTGTAGAAACGGCAGTTCGTAATTTTTTCAATAAATATCAGATTGAAACGGGGTTGAAAATAAAAACTAGAAGTGAATTTTCAAGTAAGTTTGGGTTTGGCAGTTCTTCAGCAGTAACGGTAGGAACTTTGAAAGCCTTATCTATTCTTACGGGGGTTGAGCTTGATAATAGAAAACTTTTTGATTTAGCTTATAAAACTGTACTTGATGTTCAAGGGGTGGGTTCAGGGTTTGATATTGCTGCTGGCATTTGGGGAGGCACACTGTATTTCGTGACCGGAGGAAAAAAACTATTCCTTTAGAAAACGAAGAATTGCCTTTAGTAGTTGGATATACTGGAATTAAAGCTGATACTGGTCCTTTAGTAAGACAAGTTGCTGAGTTTCGTCAAAGCTATCCTGATATAACCAATTCAGTTTTTGATGTCATTGATAAAATAACTGATAAAGCGAAGTTAGTTTTAAATAAGGACAGTTCTAATCTTTCTAGATTAGGTAAGTTAATGGATTTAAACCAAGGTTTGCTGGATAGTTTAGGAGTTAACACTGTAGAATTGTCAAGGTTAATTTTTGCCGCGCGGGAAGGTGGAGCTAAAGGAGCAAAACTTTCTGGAGCTGGTGGTGGAGACTGTATGATTGCCTTAAGTGAAAAAAAAGACATAAATAAAGCTGAAAAAGCTATTAACAATGCTGGAGGCCAGATAATTCCAATTAAAAATAATGCCGAAGGGGTAAGGAGGGAAAACTAAGATGAAAGCAACAGCTAAATCCCCAGCCAACATCGCTTTTATCAAATATTGGGGGAAGAAAGACCCCAAAATCAGAGTACCTTTGAATAGTTCTATTTCAATGAACTTGAGTAATATCTATACAGTTACTACAGTTGAGTTTTCTCCAAGTTTTGAAAGAGATGAAGTGGATATTGTGAATGGAGAATTTTCAGAAAAAGAAAAACAAAGGATTATTGAACATATTGATAGGATTAGGAAGAAGGCAGGGGTTCAATACAAGGTAAAAGTCTTGACAAAGAATAATTTTCCAAAAGGAACTGGAATTGCCTCTTCAGCTTCTGGCTTTTCTGCCTTAACAGTAGCTGGGGCAAAAGCAGCAGGACTTAATCTTTCCACTAAAGGATTATCTATTTTAGCTCGCTTAGGTTCCGGCTCGGCCTGCCGTTCTATACCTGATGGATTTGTAGAGTGGCAAGCTGGAAATAGCCATGAAACATCCCTTGCTTATTCTCTTTATTCAGCTTCTTATTGGGAAATTTGTGATTTAGTGGTAATTATTAGCAAAAAGGAGAAGAAAATAGCTTCTACTAAAGGTCATAGTATGGCCCAAGAGAGTCCATTTTTAATGCTCAGAGTGGATGCGGTGGAAAAGAGGATTAAACAGATTAAGAAAGCCTTGAAAAACAAAGACTTTTCTTTATTGGGAGGAGGTATTGAAGCTGAGGCTCTAAATATGCATGCGGTGATGATGACTTCCAATCCCCCAATCATTTATTGGTTGCCAAAAACCCTTGAAGTAATGTTGGCAGTCCAAAAGTGGAGAGGAGAAGATCTTGAAGGTTATTTTACTATCGACGCTGGTCCAATTGTTCATATTATTTGCCAAAAAAAAGACGCGAATAAATTTAAGGAGAGATTGACTAAAATTAGCGGGATAAAAGATGTTATAGTTAACGAACCGGCTGAGGGAGCCAGATTAGTAAATCAACATTTGTTTTGATCTCCTAATGAGTAAGCAGAGGAAAAAAGATCATCTTGAGATTTGTTTAAATCAGCAAGTTGAGTCTGGTTCGGCTGAGTTTGGAAAATATCGTTTTATTCATAAAGCACTTCCCGAAATAGATTTTGAGGAAATTAATTTAGGAATAGAATTTTTGAATAAAAGAATTTCAGCACCGATTTTGATTTCTGCACTTACTGGTGGAACAAGTCAAGCTAAGAAAATAAATAAAAATTTGGCAAAAGCCGCACAAGATCTAAATATTGCCATGGGTGTAGGTAGTCAAAGGATAGCAATTGAAAACCCGGAACTTGGAAATACTTTTCAGGTGAGAAAATTTGCCCCCAAAATTCCCTTATTGGCAAATTTAGGTGCTGTTCAATTTAATTATGACTATGGTCTTAAGGAGTGTAAAAAAGCGATTAAAATGATTAATGCTGATGGTTTATTCTTACACTTGAATCCATTGCAAGAGGTTATTCAGCCGGAGGGAGACAAAAACTTTTCTGATTTACTTAAGAAAATAAAGACAATAAATGATAAGTTAGGCAAACCTATTCTAATAAAAGAAGTTGGGACGGGAATTTCTTACGAAACAGCAAAGCAACTTTCTGATATTGGGGTTAAAATAATAGATGTGGCGGGTTATGGAGGTACCAACTGGGCTTTAATTGAAAGCTTAAGAAGAAGTAAGAATAAAGAATTAGGAAAAGTATTTTCCGAGTGGGGAATTCCAACATCAGAATGTATAAAACAGTGTAGCCAAATAAAAGATTTAACAATAATTGGAAGTGGAGGAATACGAACAGGAATAGATATTGCCAAGGCTTTGGTTTTGGGAGCAGATATAGTTGGGATAGGATTACCATTATTAACTCACGCAGATAAGTCCTATCAATCTGTTTTAGAAAAATTGGAGAGTTTGATTTTACAATTAAAAATAGTTATGTTTTGTTTAGGGGTTAAAAAAATTAGTGAATTAAAGTCGGTTCAATTAAAATCTTCGGATATTTAATTAGTTTTAAAATGTGGGATTGGTGGAAAGTAAAATGATTTTTTCTGGGTTGTCTTTGCTTGAGGCTTTATTTCTATGCTCGTAGCCGCATTTTTGACATTGATAAACAATTTTCCATACCCCTTTTTCTTTAAAAGCACTGATTGGTTTCATCAGTCCATGGCAGTTGGCCTGTCTGTCCCCGGGGTTAATATCCACATGTTTACTCCATAAACAATTGGGGCAATGGTCAGTATAGCCATTTCCTTTAACTTTTCTGTTACATACTTGACAAGTAAAATCCTCTACTCTTTTCTGAAATTTCTTTTTCATTATTTTTATTAGACTTAATGATAAACGATATATTTCCTATTCACTAATAGCTGTTCACTAATTACTATATTCAGTTTTGGGCAATTGGTTTTTGTGGATGGGATTCTTTTAATTTCATTTTTAATTTGTTGTGATTTTCTAGTTGCGGATCTTGATTTAATATTTCCTGAGCATCTTGACGAGCGGTTTGAATTAATTTTAGGTTAGAATAAGAGGCAATCTTTAAATCCGGGAACCCGTGCTGTTTAGTGCCGTAAATTTCCCCTGGACCACGCATTTTCAAGTCAATTTGGGCTAGTTCCAGACCGTCATTAATCTTTTCCATTGCCCTGAGCCTTTTTTGGGCTTTTTTAGTCAAACGGTCGGCAAAAAGAAAACAATAAGCTTGATCGCCTCCTCTTCCGATCCGGCCGCGCAATTGGTGAAGTTGAGCTAGACCGAATCTTTGAGCTGATTCAATAATCATAATATTGGTATTCGGGATATCAATACCTACTTCAACCACTGGAGTTGCAACGAGAATATCAATTTGGCTGTTATGCATTTTGTGCAAGATATTTTCTTTTTCATCTGCTTTCATTCGGCCATGAACCAGGCCTAAATTTAGATTGGGGAAGACATTTTCTTGTAAATGTTCGTATTCTTCAACAGCTGATCTAACCGATTCCAGGGTTTCTGACTCTTCCACTAAAGGACAAATAATAAAAGCCTGAACTTGATTTTTATTTATTTGTTTTCTAACCCATTGGTAGCAGTCCTTTCTTTTATTTTGCGGAATTAAATGTGTTTTCACTGCTTTTCTGCCTGGTGGCATTTCCGTCAGGCGGGAAATGTCAAGGTTTCCATAGACAGTTAAACTTATTGTTCTTGGAATCGGAGTGGCCGTCATTGTTAAGGTGTGAGGATAGTTTTTTTGTTTTTGTTTGATTAATTTAGCTCTTTGACTAACGCCGAATCGGTGCTGTTCATCAATTACCACCAAACCAGCTTGGCCGAATTTTTTTTGATGTAAAAGGGCATGGGTACCGATAATAAGTGGTTGGTGGTTAGTGGATTGTGGATGATGGGAAGAGGTGATTAAGGTGGCTTTAATGCCAAACGGTTTAAGCAATTGAGAAAGGTTTTGGTAGTGTTGTTGGGCAAGAATTTCTGTTGGGGCCATAAGTAAACTCTGGTAGTTTTGTTCTGCGGTCATTAAAATTGCTGCTGCCGCAACCACTGTTTTCCCTGAGCCAACGTCCCCTTGTAAAAGTCGATTCATTGCTTGACCTTTTTGCATAGCAGTTAAAATCTCTTTAATTGCT
The DNA here is from genome assembly GCA_964536585.1 of uncultured Gammaproteobacteria bacterium. Classification (GTDB taxonomy): domain Bacteria; phylum Patescibacteriota; class Microgenomatia; order UBA12405; family JAHJSD01; genus CAZDJQ01. The sequence goes on along the minus strand of CAZHXO010000003.1, from coordinate 9,272 downwards.
TGATTTTGAGCAGAGGTTAGCTTAAAAGGAAGTTGAGCTTTAAATTCTTTTAAAAGTTGCTTGTTTGTTTTAATTTTAGCCCCGGGATGATTCTTTTGCCAGCTTTGTTTTTGTCGAAGTTGATTTAATTGCAGTAAGAACATTTCGTTAAAAGCAAGTCTTTTTTTAGCTCGGTCTAGTTCTTCTTTTTTAGTTGGAAAATGTATTCGCTCTATTGCCTGGGTATTGCTAATTAATTTATGCCTTTTTTTAATAAAGCTTGGCAAGAATTCTTTTATTTGGTCGCTTATTCGAGGAAGAGCACGGTGAATTATCTTTCTTAGATACCGATTGCTTATCCCTGCCGTGGTTTGATAAACAGGAACTAAACGGCCGGTATTTATAGTTTCTGGGTCTTCAAGTTCTAAATTTTTAGCTGTTTGCCCTTTGGCTAATATTTCGTAATCTGGGTGGACCATTTGGAGCTGGCTCCCCTTTTTCTTTGGCTCACCCGATACGGCTAAAAGAATTGGCGGCTTGAGGTTTTTTTCCAAATATGGCTGATTAAACCAAAGGAGTTGTAGTTTGCCACTGCTGTCTTTAAGAGTCGCTTTTTGAATTGTTCTTTGCTGGGAAGAGCGGGTGTAAATACTGTTTATTTGTTCTATTTGGCCGATTAAGGTAATTGTCTCTCCGGGTTTAATTTGGTTGATATTTTTTACCTTTGAGTAGTCTTGGTGCCTAAAGGGATAGTGATGGATGAGGTCGTTTATAGAATGTATGTCTAATTTTGCTAAGTATTGGGCCATTTTTGGCCCAACTCCTTTAAGATAACGTACCGGGGTGTCTAGTCGTAATCGCTTTGTTGCCATCGAATTAGCTAAAGAATAGAGGTGCGAGCCCGGATAAAATCATTGATATTGTTGCTAATATAACCAGGATTTTACCTATTTTGCGCTTATTAAATTTAAGCCCTAAAAATTTCATGGTTTATTATAGCAAACAGGAAATAGCTGGTTCATTGTCATTTCGAGCTTGTCGAGAAATCCCTTTTTATTTAGAAGAAAGGGATCCCTCCACTTTGGTCGGGATGACAGCGAAAATAATTAATAACTCATAACTCATAACTAATAACTAATAATTAATAAATGATAACTATTATCAGTTGGGTTTGTAATAATTTTTCTGTATAATCGAATAGTTAAATGGGAGATCAATGGTTAGAGATATTTAAGCTTAAAAAGCGTGGTCGGAGAAAAAAGCTGCCACTTAAAAAAAAGCTTTTGTATTTTCTTCCAATAATCGGCTTTTTTGCCGTAATATTGTTTCTTGTATTTACTTTAGGGGCCTTTGCCTGGGTGGCTAAGGACTTACCTTCGCCTGACCAAGTGGTTCGAAAAGAGGGTTTTGCCACCCGGATTTATGATCGCAATGAGGAATTGCTTTATGATGTTTATGACCAAGCTAAGCGGACCCCAGTTAAATTTGATGAAATTCCCCAGGAGCTAAAACAAGCGACGATTGCTATTGAGGATAAAAACTTTTATTCTCATCCTGGTTTCAGTATCCGCGGAATTGCCCGAGCTGTATTTAATATTTTAATTCGCCAAAGATTACAAGGCGGATCTACATTAACCCAGCAATTAGTAAAAAATGTTTTGTTAACTCAAAAAAGGACTTTGTTAAGAAAATGGCGAGAGTTTATCCTTGCTCTTCAAATTGAAAGAAAGTACAGTAAAGATGAGATTTTGCAGATGTATTTAAATGAGGCTCCCTACGGCGGCCCGGCGTGGGGAGTGCAAGCAGCAGCGGAAAGATATTTTAATAAAGCCGCCAAAGATTTAAATTTAATTGAATCTGCTTTTTTAGCTGGGTTACCACAACGGCCGACAGTATATTCGCCTTATCGTGGTGAGGAATGGAAAGGCCGAACAGAAGCGGTTTTGCGGCGAATGAGAGCGGATGGTTATGTTTCTCAAGAAGATTATGAAAAAGCAGTAGAAGAAATAGATAATTTAGAATTTAGTTCGCCTCAAGGTGTGATTAGAGCCCCTCACTTTGTTACCTATGTTAAAAAGTTGCTGGCCGAAAGATTTGGTGAGAAATTGGTTGAAGGTGGAGGGTTAAGGGTAACAACTAGTTTAGATTGGGGGCTTCAGAAGAAAGCGCAGAACATTGTTAGTGAACAAATAGATAAAGTGGAGTATTTAAATATTAATAACGGCGCTGCACTGGTTTTAGAGCCTCAAACAGGTCAGGTTTTAGCGATGGTTGGTTCACGGGGCTATGATAATGAGGAGATTGATGGAAAGTTTAATGTTATTACTCAAGCCTTGAGACAGCCAGGCTCGGCAATTAAACCAGTAACCTATGTTACCGGGTTGAAAAAAGGTTATACTGCCTCAACTTTGTTAATGGATGTGCGGACAGTTTTTCCCCAAAAGGGCAGTGAAGATTATGTTCCTGTTAATTATGATGGAACTCATCATGGGCCAATACAAGTTAGATACGCTTTGGGTAATTCTATTAATGTTCCTGCAGTTAAAATGTTAGCGATGGTCGGCTTGGAATCTATGCTTTCTACTGCTGAGGAAATGGGAATTTCAACTCTTGCTCCGACTGAAAAGAATTTAAAAAGATTAGGCTTATCGACAACTCTGGGAGGTGGCGAGGTTAAGCCGATTGAGTTAGGGAGCGCCTATCTTGCCTTTGCTAATGGTGGTGTTAGGCGCGACTCAGCTGTGTTATTGAAAGTTGAAGACCGCGAGGGCAATATTTTATATGAGAATAAGCAGATGGAAGGAAAGCAGGTTTTGAGCCCAGGTGAGGCTTTTATAATTAGTGATATTTTGTCTGATAACCAAGCCCGGTTAATTACTTTTGGCCCGACTAGCGGTTTGGTGATTGGTAATAGAAATATTGCGGTTAAAACTGGGACAACTAATGATATGAAAGACAACTGGGCGGTTGGCTGGACTCCGAAGGCTCTAGTTCTATCCTGGGTAGGCAATAATGACAATAGTTCGATGAATCGAGTTGCCTCCGGCATTTCTGGCGCGACTCCGATATGGCGGGCGATTATGATTGAAACAATAAATAAGTATGGATATGAAGAGTTTCAAGCTCCTTCTGGGGTGGTAACTGCTGAAGTGGATAAGGTTTCTGGGTACCGGGCTCATGATAGCTTTGCTGCCAGAACAGAGTACTTTATTAAAGGTACGGTTCCTAATGAAGCTGACCCCATTCATGTAATGCTAAAGCTTTGCCCTCAAACTGAGCAGTTAGCAACCCCGCCACAAATTGCCCGAAACGAGTATATAGAAAAGGAATTTTTTAAGTTTAAAGAGGAAGATCCGGTATCCTGGGATGGTAAAAATCGTTGGCAAGAAGCTATTTTAGCCTGGGTTGCAGGGCAAGATGACCCTCGATATCACCCGCCTAGTGAATACTGCCTAGAGGAGGGAGGGGCGATTGAGGTGAGCATAAATTCCCCAGAAGATAAATCGACAGTTGGGAACGACTTTACAGTGAATTTAAGGGTGGTTGGAATAAATGAGATTGAAGAAATTAAGGTTTACATTGATGGAAAAGAGAAAAAAGCTTTTTCCAGCAAACCCTATGAGTTTGATATGTCGCTGGATGATGGCACTTATACTTTGAAGGCCTGGGCAAAGGATAGCCAGGGAAATACATTTGAACGGGAGTCTAGGTTTGGGGTGAACAAACCTTGGGATTGGTCCCCTAGCCCAACTCCCACTCCAACTGAAAAAGAGAAACCCACGGCAACTCCTACTGAAGAAGCTGAGCCAACTCCAACTCCGGATGAAGGCGAAGAATAGCTATTTTGAATGGAAAACTGCTGAATGGATTTGTTTGGCCTGTTGGGCAGAAAGATTATAATAATAGGCTCGAAAAGTGTATTTATATTCCCCCTTTTGCGTTTCATAAATGTCAATAATTGTTAGTTTCCATAGATTGGTGGAGTTGATTTTTTGGATGTAGTCGCGAATTAATTTTTCAGGTGCGATCTCATCGTCTAAAAAAACATTTGCATCCAAACTAATAATTTGTTGAGTTAATTCAATTGCTTGTTCGGTTTGTTTTTCTGGTTGATTAAGTTTAACTTTTGGAATATTTTTTAATTCTTGGGCTAAATCCGTCAGATTCATTTCTATAATTTTTTTGTTTTCTATTTCTTCAACTTGATAACCCCTTTTTTTTAGCCCTAACTTTTTTAATAATTTTTTAGCGTTCTTAATTAACTCTTTGTGATCGGGTTGATAAAAGGCGACCGAATAGACTTCATGATAGCTATTGTTTTCTTGATAATAGATTTTGCCGATTTCAAAAAATTTGCGGTCCGGTAATTTATATTTTTTGTACTGGATATCTTGCAAAAATAATGAGGATGCAAGCGACATTCTTAAAAGAGGGTAATTTTCATTAACGCTATTTTCGGTTCGCACTGGTTGAGCATTTGAAGGTAGAATTTTTGACCGGTGTAAATGCTTTTCCTTTATAATCGGCCAAGAGCGGATTTCATCATATCCCATATTCGCCAGTATGTTTTTTACAGCTTGATTGAGATATATAACTTTTGGAGTAATATCGGGTAATCTTTTTGAAGATATTGGCTGGTCGGTGGGAATTTTATTATAACCGTAAAAACGAATTATTTCTTCAATTAAGTCTTCTTTTAAATTAATATCTTTTCTTAATGTTGGCGGGGTAATCCAATAATTGCCTTTGTCCTCCTTTTTGATTTTACAGCCGAGATTTTTTAGTATTTTTAAACCAAATTTATCGGGGATGTCAATTCCTGCAAATTTGTTTACCTGATTAATGTTTAGTTTAATTTTTGGCGGTTCTTTATGGTTGGGGTAGTAGTCGAAGACCTTAGTTACTATTTCCCCTCCGCATTCTTTTAAAATAAGCCGGGTTAGATGCTTAAATGCAATTGGCAACAAATTTGTATCTAAGTCCTTTTCAAGTCGGATTTTAGCATCCGTTTGAATGTTCATTTTCTTGGCGTCCAACCTTATTTTAAGTGGGTCATATATTGCCATTTCAATTATTGTTTCTTTTGTTTTTAAATCTATTGCTGTTCTTTTGCCTCCAATTATGGGTAGACTGGCAGCACCTTTATTATCACTGATAATAAAACTGTTTTTGGGAATTTCAATTTTTGTTCTATCTAAAGTAATAATTTGCTCCTTTTGATTTGTAATTTTCCACTCTAATTCAGATGAAACCTTTTGAGCGTCAAAAGCATGGCACGGTAAACCATAAAAAAGCATAACGTAGTTAGTAAGATCAACAAGAGTATTGATTGAATTTATGTCATGGATAGCCAAGAATTCTTTTAGCCAGGAAGGTGAATGTTTATTTTTTAGTTTGTTGATTTTCAAGGACATAATTCGTTTTACTTTTTCTTCCGCCGAAATGGTTATTGGGGGCAATTCCCCGCTCTTTGGTTTGGGGAGCTTAGTTTCCGGGAGCTGAACTTCAAGGTTATAAAGAACAGCTAATTCTTTGGCCAGTCCATAATAACCTAAACAATCTCCCCGGTTTTGTCTGATTTCTAGATTTATTACCTGTTCCCCGCCGACAGTTTCAATTCCTTCGCTCATATGACCAATAAGACTTAAATCATCAGCAATTTTTTCAATTGGTTTGTCTAAATCTGGTAAGAGCTTTTTTAAATATGAGTAAATGACTTTCATTTTAATCTGGTTTGTAAGCTAAATTTCCACCTAATAATGTTCGGATATCATCAATGTTGTATTTGGCCATTACCCATCTGTCTAAACCCAATCCGAAAGCAAAACCACGCCACTTTTCTGGGTCTATCCCCGCTTTTTTCATTACCGCCGGGTGAATAATACCAGCTCCCCCCATTTCTATCCACCCTATTCCCTTACACAACCGGCAACCTTTTCCCTTGCATGAAAAGCATTGTAAGTCCATGCCTAAACCGGGCTCGACTTCGGGGTAATATTTACAGCGATATCTTACCACTGCTTTTGGGCCGTAAATACTTTTGAATAAAATATTTAAAGTCCCAATTAAGTCTTTTAAGCTGATTTCTTTATCAACGGCTACTCCTTGAAGATGGTGAAAGATAAAATGATTACTTTTATTAACTTTTTCATTTCGATAGACTCTACCCGGGAAAGCAGCTTTGAAAGGAGGTTGTTCATTTTCTAGCAGCCGGCTTTCAATTGATGAAGTTTGTGTCCGGAGTAAGTATTCAGGCTCCTTAACATAGAGGGTATCCTGCATATCCCGAGCCGGATGGTTTTTAGGAACATTTAAACGCTCAAAGCAATATTTATCTGTTTCAATCTCCGGCCCATCGTAAATTGAAAAACCTAAATTTTTAAATAACTTATTAAGTTTTCTTACAGTGATTGTAATTGGGTGTAGATGACCAATTTTTTTCAATTGATATGCTTCTTTTTTAGGCGTTTGTGGCTTTTTTCTTTCTACTCTTTCTTTTTGCTTGTCAATCAGTTTTTCTAATTTCTGTTTAACTTCATTCAGTTTTTGCCCGAGTTCTCTGCGTTCCTTTAGTGGAAGGCTGGGTATTTGGCTAGTTAATTCATTAATTAGGCCTTGACGCCCAAGTAATTCTACCCTCAGTTTTTCTAACTCTTGATAACTTTCGGCTTGTTCAATCTTTGGTTTGTATTTGGAAACGATTTTTTTAAGTTGCATTTTGAGCATTTAAAAAGCCTCACCATCTTTTATTTCCCGCCTTTTACTTTGTCAACAAGCGCTTTAAAAGCGTCTTTATCTCTGACTGCCAATTCTGCTAGCATTTTTCTGTTGAGCTTAATATTGTTTTCTTTTAGAAGATGCATAAAGTTTGAATAGTTTAAATCGTGTTGGCGAACAGCAGCATTTATTCTTTGAATCCATAGTTTGCGGAAATCTCTTTTTCTGAGTTTACGGCCGATATAGGCATATTTTCCTGCCCGCAGCACAGCTTGATGGGCCACTTTAAACAGTCGGCTTCTTGTCATCCGATAACCTTTAGCTTGGTTAAGAATTTTTTTATGTTTTTTCCTTCTGACTGTGCCCGTTTTTACACGCATTTTATTTAGCTCCTAATAACTTTTTAATTTTCCTGGCTAATCCTTTTGATTTAACTTCAACAGGCTTACCCTTTTTAGCCGACCAATAAAAAACCTTGTCCCCTTTAATTCGGAAACGTTTTTTAACTGAATCTTTGATTTTCTTCTTAGTTTTTTTATTTTTTCTTTTCTTTTTGGTCATTTCCTTGGCTTCATATACATAAGCAATCTTTTGCCTTGTTGTTTTATTTTTCCGTCTTGTTCATATATTTCCTCTAATTGTTCTTTTACTTTGTCCAGCAGCTCATAGCCAAATTTTTTCTGAGTAATTTGACGGCCTTTAAATTGAACTACAAATTTTAAGCGGTCATTTTCTTCATGAAAATCTTCTGCTCGTCTCAATCGAGTTTTTAGATCCGCCTTCCCGATAAAGGGGCTTAAGCGAATTTCTTTTAATTCCCCTTTCTTGCTTTTTTTCTTTGCTTCTGACTGTTTTTTTTCTTGGTCATAAATAAATTTCGAGTAATCAACCAACTTAACAACTGGCGGTTTTGCTTGTGGAGCAACTTCTACTAAATCCAAATTTCTTTCTTTAGCTTTTTCTCTTGCCCTTTTAATATCCAAGACTCCTATTTGTTCGCCCTTCTCATCAACTAATCTGACCTTACTTGCTTTTATTTCCCTGTTTTTACGATATTTTAACTTTTTATTTGACATAAATACTGCTTATAAGTCTAGCATAACTACCTATTCTCCTCAATGAGGACTTTAGCCAGCAGAACGGGAAACGGAGTGTTCAGAAGATAATAGGAATTGGGCCCCTCCTTTTTTGCTGTTCACTTTACTCCAGAAAACACCCTTTTTGTGTTGTTTTTGGTTCCATGCTTTTAGCCAGATTGAGGCGTCTTCGATTTTTTCTCGGAAACGTTTTATTGCTTTAATTAAGCTTTCTAAAAAACTAATGTCAGACTCATCGGGGTTAGTAACTGGTTGGTGGGCAGCAACCTCAAGCTCCTTTTCCAGGTTTTCTGAATTTTGAGCCAAAGCTTCTACCTGTTCTCTTAGTTGTTCAATTTTCTTTTCTGTTTCTCTTTGTCTGCGATTATAAATTTCCTTTTCTTGCTTTTTGACTCGGTCTAAATGGAAAAGAGCCTTTTCATGGCGGGTTTCTAAATCCTTTTTTTCGTTTTTTAATTCTTTAATCTTTTCTTCTTGCTGAGAAGGAATTTCTCCATTCCCCTTTAGCACTTCAATCCAATTTTGAAGAGCTTTTTTATTTCCCTTTTTATTTTGGCCTTTAGAATTGGAATGAACTTTGTTTTGGCTTGCCATTCTATATAAATTCTACTATAAGCTTATTAAATACTCAAGGGCCTTTTGACGTCTAACTATTTTGGCTGCGATTTGCGGATTTACTTGCTGTTTTAATTTTTCCACTTCTTCGTCTTGAACCTCAATATTTTCTTGGTTCGCAATTTTTTCTAGGGCTAAATCAACTTTCCAACCATTTAGGATGTCTTTTTGATAAGCTTTCTTTAATTCCTCAATGGAAGTTCCTTTTGCCGAGAGGTATTCTTCCAAATCCATCTGCGCCTTTTCCACTTGGTCAACCAAATTTGTTAATTTACGTTTGATTTCTTGATCAATAATAAAGTCGGCTAATTTGATTTTTACTGTGTTTTGAATAATTTCCAAAGCTTTTTGAAGCTGTTTTTGTTTTTTTAGCTGTTCGTCTTTAATTTGCTCCTTTTCCCCATTTTTTCCAGGAACCCAAATTTCTTCTTTTATATTTGCTTCTTTTATTTTTTCCCTTAGGTTATTAAGTTCAATTTCTGGCAATTCGCTTGTCGTAAATTTGATTTTCCAATCTTCACTTTCCTTTGCCGAAACTAGTTCTACCTGGGGAGCAACAATAGGTGTTAAATTGCTTTCTTTTATTGCTTGTGGGTAAACTTGACCTATTAGCTGTTGAATTAAAAGTTGATAAAGTTTTTCTTTGCCCACCTTTTCTTCTACCTTGTCTAGTGGAGCCTTACCTTTACGAAAACCTTTAAGTTCAATTTGTTGAGCTTGCTGTTTAAGTACTTTTGTATATTTTTTCTGTATTTCTTCAGCGGGGACAGTTACGGTTATCTCATAGACAGAATTTTCCTTTTCATCAACTTTTGTTTTTATCTGCATAAATATAGGATATCAGAATTAGTTTAAAAGTCAATT
>CAZHXO010000002.1:11720-25674 GCA_964536585.1 uncultured Gammaproteobacteria bacterium | reverse complement strand
GCCCAAATATAGCATATACTAGGTATAAAATGCAAGATAACTGCTATTTGACATCGGCAATTAATTAACGGTAGAATGAGGACAATGGATTTGACTTTTGTTCTTCCTATTTTATTTTTATGGAACCTTGGGTTAACTTGGTTTGTGTGGCGAACTTTTAGGAGGTTTAGAAACTTGACTAAACGAGTTGAAGGAGGTAACTTAGAAGAAGTTCTTAAAGAAATTTTAAAAAAGGAAAGGCTTACTAAAAAGGAAATAGACGAGATAAAAAAGGAGATTGCAAATGTTTCAGAACAAAAAGAGTTTGCCTTGCAAAAAGTAAGTTTAGTTAAGTTTAATCCTTTTTCGGATTTGGGTGGCGACCAAAGTTTTTCGCTTGCTCTTTTAGATGGTCATGATCAAGGTTTGGTTGTTACCGGTTTGCATGGGCGAAAAACAACTAGAGTGTATACTAAAATTATTAATGATGAGGAAGTCAAGTTATCAGAAGAGGAAAAAAAGGCAATTAAACAAGCAAAAAAGAGAAAATGAATAAAACAAAATTGGTTCTAATTGGAATTGGACTTTACTTTTTATCTACGGGAGTTTCTTTTGCTGTTTTCAGTCAAACTAAAACCGGCTCTGGTTTGCTTAGTCCCCAGTTAAGAAAGAATAAATCTGAAACGCCAACCTCTGCCCCTGAGGAGTTTTCCGGCCCACGAACCGCAGTTTGTCCGATGAATGGAATTAAATATCCTCAAGGTCAAAAAGACGCCTGGGGAGAAAAACGTCCTTTATTAGTGATGATTGAAAACCATGAAGATTCCCGACCTCAGTATGGATTATCCCGGGCAGATATAATTTATGAAGCTGTGGCTGAAGGAGGAGTAACAAGATTTATGGGAATATATTATTGTGATGCTGTTGCTAGTCCAGGAGAAAATTATGAGATTGGTCCGGTGAGATCGGCCCGTTCCTACTTTTTGGATTGGGCTTCAGAATACGGCGATTATCCATTGTACGTTCATGTTGGTGGCGCGCACTGCAGTCCAGCCTGTTTACCTGGCGATGCTCCCGGACAATGTTCTGGTCCTTGTCAAACTGATTCCCGGGTCCAGGCTTTGGAGCAGATAAGGAGTTTTGGTTGGTTAAAGCAAGGTAATGATATGAATCAATTTTCTTTAGGAGTGAGGCAATGCAAACGGATGAATTCCCGAACTGGGGATGTTAGAGCTACTGAGCACACAATGTATTGTGATAGTCAGGGATTGTGGCAAAAGGCAGCTGAACGCGGATTAGACAACGGTTGGTCGGCTAGTTTCACCCCTTGGAAGTTTAAAGACGACCCAGAAGATTCAGAACGCGGCAATGTTGATGAGTTTTCTTTTAATTTCTGGTCGGGATATTCTGCTTATTCTGTTAGCTGGAAATATAATAGAGAAAATAATGACTATTTAAGAGAAAATGGTGACCAGCCCCATGAAGATTATCTTACTAAAGAACAGCTCTCTGCTAAAAATATTATTGTCCAGTTTGTTGATGAAGAAGGTCCGGTTGATTCTTTAAAGCATCTTTACTACGACACAATTGGTTTTGGGGATGGTTTGCTTTTTCAAGATGGGCTAGTTAAAGAAGTTGAATGGAGTAAAGCAGACAGAGAGTCTCGAACAAAATTCACTGACAGTTCAGGTTCTGAAATTAAATTTACTCGTGGTAAAATATGGATAGAAATCCTGCCCTCAGGAAGTAAAGTTGATTATGAAACCTCTTAATACTTTAGAAAAAATTATAGTATCTAGGTCGAGGGTTAAATTACTTCAGGAACTTTTTTATTTACCTGGGGAAATGTATTATATCCGTCAGCTGACCCGGATGACGGGAGAAAAAATCAATTCTGTTCGGCGAGAACTTAAAAACTTAGACGAAGCAAATATTGTTAATAGTGAATGGCGGGCAAACAAAAGATTTTACTGGGCTAATAAAGACAATGAATTATTTGAAGATATTCTGAGATTGATTTTAAAGACAAAGGGACTAGGACAACAACTGATTGATAAAAAACACCAAGTGGGGAAAATAAAATTTGCTTTTATTTCTTCCCAACTAGCCCTTAATCTCAAGCCTAAGGATGAGAAAATTGACCTTTTTGTAGTTGGCAAGGTGGTTTTGCCTGAGTTGGGTGTTTTGGTTCGAGCTGAAGAAAAGAGAAGGGATAGAGAAATCAATTATACAGTAATGGAGACAGATGAATTCAAATTTAGAAAAGAAAAAAAGGACCCCTTTTTAACCGAGATTTTAATGCAGGGAAGAATAATGCTTATTGGCCAAGAACACAAGATGACAAGTTATTAATTTATTATGCAACAAAGAAAACTTCTTCTCTGGTTAATACTCCTAATTACCATCACCTCAGTAATTATTGATTTACCTAAAAATTATCATCTTGATCTTGACCTTGGTTTATTTAAAGTAGATGCCCAAATCAGCCGGCCGTTTAAGTTTTTAAAATCCCTAGAAATTGTTCAAGGTTTGGATTTAGCCGGTGGGGCGCATTTGATGTTTCAAGCCGATATGAGTCAAATAAAAAAGAAACAAAAAGATAATGCCTTAAACTCCTTAAAAGAGAATATTGAACGCCGAGTTAACCTTTATGGAGTCTCAGAAGCAGTGGTTCAAACTTCAAAAGTAGGTGATGACTATCGCCTAATTGTTGAACTTCCAGGAGTGGTTGATGTTCAGCAGGCAATTGATTTGGTGGGTAAAACAGCCCAACTGCAATTTAGAGAACAAACTGAGATTGCCCCAGAAGCAACATCAACAGCAACTATAGCTGATATATTTGGTAAAAAAACAGAGTTAACTGGCAAACACTTAGTTCAGGCCTCAGTTCAATTTGATCAACAAAGCGGCCAACCTCTAGTAGCCCTGGAATTTAATCAGGAGGGGGAAAAATTATTTGCTCAGATTACCGAAAGGAATATTAGTAAGCCGGTTGCTATTTTTTTAGACGAACAACTTTTGTCTGCACCCCGGGTTGAAGAAAAGATTAGCCAAGGCCAAGCAGTTATCAGAGGAGATTTTCAATTGGAGCAAGCAAAAAAATTGGCTAGTCAACTTAATGCTGGCGCTTTACCTGTTCCTGTGGAGCTGATTGAACGCCGACAAGTTGGGCCGACTCTCGGCCAGCAAGCAGTAAACAAAAGTTTAAAAGCAGGCCTCATTGGCTTAGGAGCAGTGGTGCTGTTTATGGCAGTCTATTATGGCCGGCTAGGGGTAATTGCTGACATCGGTTTGATTATTTATGCTTTAATAACTTTAGCTTTATATAAGCTGATTCCAGTTACTTTAACTTTGCCCGGATTAACAGGCTTTCTTTTGTCAGTGGGCATGGCGGTTGACAGCAATATCTTGATTTTTGAACGGATGCGTCAAGAGGTAAAAGCTGGCAAACCCAGAAAAATGGCGATGGAGCTTGGTTTTGGCCGGGCTTGGGACTCGATCCGCGATGCCAATGTTTGCACTTTAATTATTTGCTTTTTGTTGTTTAATCCCTTTAACTGGTCATTTCTCAACACTTCGGGTATGGTTAGAGGATTTGCCGTTACTTTGGCTTTAGGGATTGGGATTAGTCTGTTTACCGGGATTATTGTCACCAGAACTTTATTAAGAACTTTTGTGAAGAAAAGTTAAATTATGAAAATTAAATGGATGAAGGTCTTACCAGTGTATTTTATTATTTCCGCTTTCTTCTTAATTCCCGGTGTTTTTTCTTTAATCAGATGGGGATTAAAACCAGCAATTGATTTTACTGGCGGAACTTTGGTTGAAGTTAAAAGTGAAAAGTTATCGGTTAAAAATTTGAATTTAGATAGATATGATTTGAAAAATACCAAACAGACAGGAGAAAACAGTTATTTACTTAGATTTAGTTATTTGGATGAAGAAGATAAAGATAGAATAATAGAAGAGATTGAGCAAATTGCTGGAGAGAAAGTTGACTTGGTTCGCTGGGAATCTCTTGGCCCGTCATTAGGCCAAGAATTATTGACCAAAACTGGGCTGGGGATAGCAATTGCTTTAGTGGCAATACTTCTCTACATTAATTTCCGATTCAAAGACAAAAGCTTTGGTGTCTGTGCTATTTTAGGCATGTTGCACGACAGTTTAATTTTATTGGGCAGCTTTAGTTTGCTTGGCCACTTTTTAAAAGTGGAGGTGGATAGTCTGTTTGTTACTGCTGTGTTGACGACTTTATCACTTTCGGTTCACGATACAGTTGTTGTTTACGACCAGATTCGGGAATTGCTTGATATTCATCCCAAAAAAGAATTTTCTCAGATTGCTAATTCTGCCATTAACCAGACTTTGGCTCGCTCAATCAATAATTCTTTAACAATTATATTTATGCTTCTTGCTCTAGTTATTCTAGGCGGTCAAACAATTAAATGGTTTGCAACCGCGTTGCTAATTGGGACAATCTCTGGAACTTATTCATCAACATTTACAGCGATCCCTTTATTAGTTGTCTGGCACCGGGTGTTTAAAAAGTAGTTTACTTTATTCCTAATTCCTTAGCTACTTTAGGAAGCTGTTTCATTAAATACTCTCGGTTATTTTTGTCTTTATCATCTTTAACTTGGTCAAATAAAGCTTTTAAAACTTGGCCGACTTTTGGACCTGGTTCTAAATCCAATTCCTGCATAACGTCATGGCCATCTATTTTTAAATCAGTAACTGAAAAAGGCCTTTTTTGGACCTCTTTTAATCTTTGTTTGAACAGTTCGGTCCGCCAAGATGTTGCCGGGACCCCGCTGCCTAGTCGATCCCCAGTGCGGATGTCTAAGATATCCTGGAGATTGTCTTTGCCTACTCTTCTAATAAATCTGCGAATAGCAGAATCAGTCAATTCTGGGTCAGGAGCAAACTGGTGCCAACGAACCAAGCGCCATAATTTATCAATTTGCTTTTTTGACAAACGCAATCGCTTACCGACCTTTTTGGCGATTTCTGCTCCAACCACTTCATGATTGTAAAAAGTGCGTTCTTCGTCTTCACCTTCTGCTACTACTGGTTTTCCGACATCATGTAATAAAGCGGCCAACCTAACAATCGGGTCTTTTGAGGGGCAGTAACGAAGGGTATCAATAGCATGCTGCCAGACAGTCGTAATATGATGTTTGGGTTGGCCCATGCCAATACCTCTTTTTAATTCTGGGATAATATATTGGAGTAAATCTGTTTCCCTAAGCAAAATAACCCCATCAGCGGGATAATCACTGGCGAGTAGCTTAAGCAGTTCATCTCTAATCCGCTCCCAGGCGATTTCTTCTATTAAATGAGCATTTTCTTTTATTGCCGTAAATGTTCTATTTTCAATTTTAAAACCTAACTGGGTAGCTATTCTAATTGCCCTTATCAACCTTAAAGCATCTTCTTGAAATCTTTTCTTTGCATTGCCGACCGCTTTAATTATTTCTTTTTTTAAGTCATTTAGGCCGTTATAGGGATCAACGATTTCATTGATTTTGCACTTTGAATTTTTAATTTTGAACTTAATTGCAATGGCATTGATAGTAAAGTCTCGGCGGGACAAATCCTCTTCTATTGTTTTCCCCCATTCTATTTCCTCGGGCCGACGAAAGTCGGTGTATTTATCTTCTGTCCGGTAAGTAGTTACTTCGTAAACCTCTTTTTTTCTTTTCCCCATAACAATGCTCACTGTTCCGTATTGATTATTGTAAAAATTGTTTTTAGGAAATAATTTTTGGCTTTCTTTAGGCTTAGCATTGGTGGCAAAATCCCAATCGGCAATCGGATATCCGCTTAATAAACCACGGGAAGAACCACCAACTAAATAAATATCAAAATTATTTTCCTGATACTTTTTTATTAGTTTTGCTACTTTTTCTGGGATCTGAACTAAATCACCCTGATGATATTTTATAGTCATGTTAATATTATTATACACATGAGAAAAAAGTGGCAATTGCTCCATCCGAAAAAAGTAACCGCGGAAAAATCAAGACAGGAAATTTTAAAAATTTTGTTTAAGAATAGGGAATTGAGCTGGCAAGATAGGGGAAACTTCTTTTCCCCACCACATCCTGGGGACATTCAACCGCGCCAGGTGGGTTTAAACCAAGAAAAGCTGACTCAGGCAAAAGAATTAATAAAAAATCAATCTAATCAGGGTAGAATAATAGTTTACGGTGATTATGATGCTGATGGTTTAACGGCAAGCGCTCTTTTGTGGCGAACGTTAAGAAGGCAGGGCTTTGAGGTTTCTCCATTTATTCCCGATCGAGAAAAAGACGGCTATGGTTTAAGTATTAAAACAGTTAAACGCTTGATTAGTAAGTATCCGGACATTTCCTTATTTATTACAGTAGATAATGGTATAGTCGCTCATCAGGCAGTCGATTTTATCAAAAAGAAGGGAATTAAAGTTTTGGTTACTGATCACCATCTAGTTCATAAAGAGAAACCCCAAGCAGATCTAGTCCTTCATTCCACCAAAATTAGCGGTTGCGGTGTCGCCTGGTTTTTAGCAAAACAATTTGGCTATGAAAACCTGTCCTTAGTTGGGATAGGAACCATTGGCGATATGTTGCCTTTGACGGGAGCTAACCGTAGTTTTGTCAAATATGGCCTTGAAGAACTCAAAGCCCCTAGCGAAATTGGTTTACAAGAGTTGAAAAAAACCTCAGGAATAAAAGAGGGACAAGTTTTGCCTTGGCAGGTTTCTTTTGTTCTCGCCCCGCGCTTAAACGCCGCCGGTAGACTTAACAAACCATTAACTGCTTTGAGATTGCTGTGTACTAATAACCGGGCACAGGCTAAGCGTTTAGCCTGGAGATTGAACCAGATAAACCAACAGCGACAGGAGTTGACCAAGCGGGGGTTGAAATTAGCTAAAGAAGAAGACAAGGCAGACAATAAATTACTTCTTGTTGCTGATGAAAAATATCACCAGGGTATTATCGGTTTGATTGCTGGAAAGCTAATGAAAAAGTATCACCGGCCCACTGTTGCTATTTGGCGAGGAGAAAAAATTTGTAAGGGTTCGGCCCGGTCAGTTTCAGGGTGCAATATTGTAGAGATGATAAAACAGGCTGAAAATCTGCTTGAGGCTTACGGTGGGCATGAAAAAGCAGCTGGATTTACAGTTAAAACGAAAAATTTGGATAAATTAATTCAGAAACTAGAACAAATTGCTGAAAAAGAAATTGATCAAAGTATGCTTTACCAACAATTAAAGGTGGATTTCGCCATTGATTTTTCTTTGATTAAAAAGGGTTTTTACCGACAGATTGAGAAGTTGGGTCCGTTTGGAATTGGCAACCCCAAACCAGTTTTTGCCCTTGAAAAAGCGAGAATTGTTGACCTACAAGCAATCGGAGGTTCCAACCAGCATCTTAAAATGTTTCTTGATGACCCACAAACCCCAAAAGTAGAAAGAATTGAAGCAGAAGCAATTGGTTTTGGTTGGGGTGATTGGATAGACAAAATTTTACCCGGAGATCTAGTTGATCTTGTTTTTAGTTTTAATTTAAATCAATGGAATGGTAAAGAAACACTGCAATTAAAGATAAAAGATTTAAGAAAACCCCAATAAATGATACAATAATTAATTATGAAGAGAACGTTGGCTTCGGAAGCACCAGAAAAAGTTGGTAAAAGGGTAATCCTCAAGGGTTGGATAAATTCGGTTCGCGAGCATGGCGGTATTGTTTTTGCTGATTTAAGAGACCGGTCCGGACTGGTTCAACTGGTTGGAGGTCAAGAGTTAGCTGATACAAGTAGAGAATCAGTTGTCGAAGTTGAAGGCAAAGTGGTTAAGCGGGATAAAGAGTATTTTAATGAAAAAATTAAGACCGGCAAGGTAGAAGTTAAACTAAAGAAGCTAAGGGTTTTATCCCAAGCGGAAACACCGCCTTTTCAAATTATTGCTGAGGGAAGAGATATTGAGGAAAGAGTCAGGCTTAAGTATCGTTATCTTGATTTGCGTCGTCAAAGAATGCAGCATAACTTAAGAAGGAGAAGTGAATTTATTGACCGTTGCCGGCAGTTTTTATTTAAGCGGGATTTTGTTGAGATAGAAACCCCGATGTTAACTAAATCCACGCCAGAAGGAGCTCGAGACTTTTTGGTTCCTTCCAGAATGCAACCGGGCAAGTTTTATGCTTTGCCCCAATCACCCCAGCAATATAAACAATTGTTGATGGTTGCCGGCTTTGAGCGTTATTTTCAAATTGCCCGCTGTTTGCGAGATGAAGATTTAAGAGCAGACCGCGGTTTTGAACATACCCAGTTGGATTTGGAAATGTCTTTTGTTAACCGAAAAGAGATTATGAATTTGATTGAAACAATGTTTATTAATGTTTTTGAAGCAATGGGGGCAAGGTTGAAAGAAAAACCGTTCCCGGTCTTTAGCTATAAACAAGCAATAGACAAGTTTGGTACTGATAAATTTGATTTAAGAACAAAGAAAGAAAAACAAAAAAAGGTTTTATCATTTGCTTGGGTGATTGACTTTCCATTCTTTAAAAAGAACGGTCAAGGTGGGTGGACTTTTACTCACAATCCCTTTTCCGACCCTGTTGCTGAACACAAACAAAAACTTTTAAACGGAGAAATAGAAGGGGTTTTGACTACCCAGTATGATTTGGTCTGCAATGGCTATGAAGTAGCCGGAGGAAGTATCCGTGCTAATGATCCAGAGGTTTTAAATAAAGTTTTTCAGATTTTGGGTTATTCTGAAGAGGAGATTGAACAGCAATTTGGTCACATGTTGAGAGCATTCAGCTACGGCGCTCCTCCTCATGGGGGAATTGCTGCTGGTATTGCCCGGTTGCTAATGGTTTTACAAGGGGAACAGTCACTTAAAGAGGTAGTTCCTTTTCCACAAACATCTTCCGGCAAAACCGCTGTTATGGACGCTCCCAGTAAGGTTGAAAAGGAACAATTAAAAGAGCTGGGTATAAAAGTTATTGCTGACCAAGATGACTCTAGCCAAGGTTAGTAAGGTTTGGTTTAGTTTACTTTTTCTTTTCAGTCTTTTTTTAAGTTTATGCTTTTATTGGCGCCAAGAAAATAGCCTTTCTTTTGATTTCTCTCCGCGGCCGATGTTAAAAAAACAAGAAACACCTCTTCCTGAAGGTTTAACCGCAGCTTCGTTTTTAGTGATGGACGCTTTAACTGGGACGGTTGCTGAGGGGAAGAATATTCATTGGCGCCTAGCTCCCGCCTCGCTGACTAAAATTCCAGCTGCAATTATTGCTCTTAGAAAATACCGCCTGAATCAGGTGGTTACTGTTCAAGAAGAATATACAGTTGGAAAGATAATGGGTTTAAAGCAAGGGGAGGAAATTGACATTAATGGTTTATTGCACGGTCTTTTAATCCATTCGGCTAATGATGCGGCCTATACTTTGGCTGGTCAAAATGAACAAGAAAGACAAGAATTCGTTAATCAAATGAACCAGTTGGTTAGAGATTATGGTTTAGAAAACAGTCATTTTGTCAACTTTGGCGGAGAGCAGGATCTTGGCCACTTGTCATCTGGTTTTGATTTGGCTCATTTAGCCCGTTTAGGTTTAAAAAACTCAATTTTTAAAGATTTAGTTCAGTCACCTGAAGGAACTATTTATGATCAATCCGGAAGGATAGAGCATAAACTTGAAACGACCAATGAATTGTTAGCTGAGTTGGAAAATGTTAAAGGGGTTAAAACTGGTTGGACGCCACAAGCCGGCGAGTGCCTAATTTCTTTAGTTTATCTTGATGACCACCCGGTTGTTACTGTGGTTTTAGGGAGTGAGGATCGATTTGAGGATAGCCGTAAGCTTATTAATTGGGCAAAGCAAAGTCTTTTCTGGTTAGAACCAAAAGCTGAGCATTGAATTTACTCTGCCACCCATTCCGGTGGTAGTGCAGAAGCGTAAGCTTTAAATTCTTGGTCACCTTCAAAAAGGTAAACCGGCTGTAAAAATCTGGTGATGCGGGGAGGATTAAAATAAGCTAAAGAAACCTTTCTAATTTTGATTTGTTTATTCCCTTCAGGTAAATAAGAAGCAAGATAATATTCTCCTTGTTCAACTTTATCCCAGGCCTGCTGCGGTGTTTTAAGGGGGTAAGTGGCGAATTTTTCGTTATCTACTGGAAAATATGTGTAGTTAACCTCTACTATTTTTGAGCCCTGACGGCTAATTCCAGAAAAAAGACCTGAAACTAAAGCCCGTGGGGGTTGGGGTTCAACTATTGGGTATTCGTTTATTGGGGGTCGGGAAAGGTTTACTCGGATAAAGTCTGCTTCCACTGGAGCAACAGCTTTCATTAGTCTTGGCCCGCGAACTTTCCAGTAGGTTACAGTATATTCACCGTTTTCAAGTTCAGTTGATAGTTTGTCAATTGAAGAAAGAAATGATTTAAATTCTTTGATTGCCTCTTGTTTTGAAGGTAAACTTGGCGGATTGATTAAAGTCTGATCGTTAAGATAATCATATTGGTAAGTAAAATTTTGAGTTAAAACGTTTATAGTCATTTCGGTGTCATTTTGAGGGTTGACGAATCGGTAAGTGTTTTCCGTAATTTTTTGAGGTTGGGAGTTCAAGCCAATTTTGTTTGCTAATTTTTTAGCTTGATCTAGAGAATGGAACCGACCACCTTTTTGAGGAATAAAATAAACTTTGGTTTGCGAAGGTAAGTCATTGGGCAAACCGCCGCTAATTGTTTCTAAAATTAAGTTGGTTGGTTTATCAACTGTTTGGGTGGGGAAATTAATTGGCGGTAGTTTACCAAAAGCAGTATCTGGCGGCGGCGGGGCCGGCGGGTGTGTTTTCTGCCAGTAGGTTCTAAATATGCCGTAGCTGGTTTTAATAATAAAAAAACTCAGCAGGCCGATGAGACCGAATTTAATCCCTTTACGAACGTAATAAGAAGTAATAGTTAATTGTGACATTACTTTAAAGTATACATTTAGGGTATGATAAAATTCAAATGATGACAAGAAAGAAAGTAAGGACAAGATTTGCTCCCAGTCCAACCGGAACAATTCATATTGGCAACGTTTACGGAATTCTTCTTGATTGGGCTTATGCAAGAGCTAATAAAGGGGAATTTGTTTTAAGAATTGAAGATACTGATCAAAAAAGAGGGGTTAAAGGGGCAATTAAAAAAATTTATCAAGCTTTAGATTGGCTAGGACTGGTTCCTGATGAGGGACCTAGACAAGGGGGTCCGTATCAACCCTATATTCAATCGCGACGGCTTGAACTTTACCGAAAGTATGCGCAAAAACTTGTTGATCAAGGTGATGCTTACTATTGTTTTTGTTCATCAGAAAGACTAGAAAAAGTTCGCCAAAAACAAAAAGCCCGTGGCAAACCGCCAATGTATGATCGGTATTGTCGAAAACTGGATCCTCGAAAAGCAAAACAGCGGGTGGAATCCGGAGAAGACTATGTAATTAGGATGAAGATTCCTGATGACAAAGAAATTGTGGTCAATGATTTAGCAAGGGGCAAAGTCAAATTTAAATCCAATTTGCTAGATGACCAGGTTTTGCTTAAATCCGACGGATTCCCCACTTATCATTTGGCAGTAGTCATTGACGATCATTTAATGGAAATTTCTCATATTGTCAGGGGTGAAGAGTGGTTGCCGTCAGCACCAAAACATGTTTTGCTCTATAAATATTTAAATTGGCAAATGCCGGAGATTTTGCACACTCCAATTTTAAGAAACCCAGATAAAAGCAAAATGAGCAAACGCCAGGGGCATATCAGTTTATTATGGTATAAAACTGAGGGTTTTTTACCGGAAGCATTATTAAACTATTTGGCTTTACTTGGTTGGTCTCATCCGCAAGAAGAGGAAATCTTTTCACTTCAGGAATTTATTAAATATTTTGACCTGAAAGATGTTTCTCCGATTGGACCAGTGTTTGACCTTGAAAAACTAGAATGGATGAACGGGGTTTACATCCGTAAAAAATCAGATCAAGAGTTAGCCAAACTGCTTCAGCCTTTTCTACCAGATTTGAATCTCAAACAGATAAAGCAAGCGGTGCCCTTAATTAAAGATAGGTTAAAAAAACTTTCTGAAGCTAAGCAATTATTAGACTTTTTAACCCAGAGGATTGATTATAGCCAAAAATTATTATTAAATAGGGGGACAAAACCTGATACTGCAAAAAGAATGTTAACTCAAACCAAGAAGATTATTAAAAATACTAACTTAAACAAAGTAATCAAATTAAAACAAAAGTTTGAAAAACTAATAAAAGAAAACAGCTGGGAAACTGGAGAATTTTTTATGGTTTTAAGGGTGGCTATTTGCGGTTCAAAAACCACTCCTCCAATTGTGGAATCTTTGCCAATTTTAGGTAAAAAAGAAGTAATTAAGCGTTTGGAAATTGGCATAAATAAACTGGATTAAAGCAATTAACTTTTCAACCTGTCTATGTTACAATATATTTTGCCCGGTCTTAGGAGCGAGGTGGCACCACCTGTTCCCATTCCGAACACAGAAGTGAAACACCTCAGCGCTGATGATAGTGTATCGGCGACGATATGTGAAAGTAGGTCAAGGCCGGGCACTTTTTAAAAATGAAAATAAGATCAACTGCATTTAACCAAGGAGAAAGTATTCCGTCAAAATACACTTGTGATGGCCAAGAAATTAATCCTCCTTTGACTTTCAGCCAAGTACCTGAAAAGGCGAAATCATTAGTTTTAATTGTGGATGACCCTGATGCTCCAGGAAATGTATTTAACCATTGGGTAGTTTGGAACATTGACCCTCAGATAAAAGATATCAAAGAGGACAGTGTTCCACCTCAAGCTAGAGAAGGAATTAATAGTGCTAACAAAGTAGGCTACTATCCTCCCTGCCCGCCGTCTGGTGAGCATCGATACTTCTTCAGGCTTTATGCTTTAGATAAGAATATCAACTTAATGCCTAAAGCAACTAGGGAAGAGTTAGAACAAGAAGTGGCCGGACATTTACTTGAAGAGGCTGCTTTAATGGGAACCTATTCAAGATAAAAAGATAATCTTATAGTAAGTCAATTATTCTGCACGATCCGCCATAATAATCGACATTCTAGGTTTGATTTGATAATTTTATGTACTTTATTTTCCTGTTTTTTTAGCCGATTTTTTACTATAGTATTTAGTATCTACTGGCTTTTAGACTTTATTGTAAAATGGTAAAATAAAATATTGCCGGGCCCGCCTCGCAGAAACCTATTTCTTGCGAGTCGAGGCAAGTCGTAATAAAATATGGATTATTACGTATATGTTCTAAAATCGGTAAATTATTCAAAAAGTTATGTTGGTATAAGCAAGAATCCTGAGAAAAGATTAAATTTACATAATAAAGGAAACTATTTTTATACAAAGAGATATAGACCCTGGGAAATTATTTATGTAGAAAAGTATCAATCTATGAGGTTAGCCAGAAAGAGAGAAAAATATTTTAAATCGTCATCGGGAAGAAACTTTTTGAAGAATTTGTTTTAACAGTTAAGTTTATGCCGGGTCGTCTTCCGATCCTCCTCGCGACTTAAGGTCGGAGGAGATCGAGAATGCACGAATTCCGGCCAAAAGCCGAGAAGTTCGGCATAATAATATATGGCATATGTATATGTTTTAAAGTGTTCAGATAAATCATTTTATACAGGTGCAACAAAAGATATAAAAAAACGATTGAGTAAGCACAAAAAGGGAATGGTAAAATATACTAAATCAAGGTTGCCGGTAGATTTAGTTTTCTTAAAGAGATTTGTGGCATTTAAAGATGCTCTTAAATTTGAGAAGAAAGTTAAGTCATGGAAGAAAAGGAGCTCGATACTTAAGATGCTAAATAAAGATGATAATTTAGTTAGAAATTAGATTATTGATATAATTTTATGCACGACTGAGTATGGTGAAGGTCGGCATTATGCACGACTGAGTATGGTGAAGGTCGGCAT
>CAZHXO010000002.1:0-11620 GCA_964536585.1 uncultured Gammaproteobacteria bacterium | reverse complement strand
CTGAGTATGGTGAAGGTCGGCATTATGCACGACTGAGTATGGTGAAGGTCGGCATTATGCACGACTGAGTATGGTGAAGGTCGGCATGCCGGGTCGTCTAATGGTAGGACGGCGGTCTCTGACACCGTTGATCGTGGTTCGAATCCACGCCCGGCAACAGAAAACAAAATCCCGAGATTGAAATAAAAAACTTATTTTGGTTTTTAAGAAAGGTGAAATAAATGTTAGAACAAAAAGAACCAGGAAACCTTTACATAGAGGGGTTGAGAGCAATTGCTGAAAGAGATGGAGTCAGTATTGAGAAGGCAGCAGAAATCGTTGAACAAGATTTGCGTCGGGTTGGAGGTTTGGAACATTTATCCCCAACTCGTAAAGCCCTAAATTGGCTCAAAGACAGAGAAGGAATTAACCAGGCTAGAGAGCAAGGCTTATAACCTGGTTAATATCAAGCTTGAGGAAATAAATCGGGTATGT
This sequence comes from uncultured Gammaproteobacteria bacterium, assembly GCA_964536585.1. Lineage (GTDB taxonomy): Bacteria > Patescibacteriota > Microgenomatia > UBA12405 > JAHJSD01 > CAZDJQ01. The sequence continues at coordinate 11,146 of CAZHXO010000002.1, read as the reverse complement.
GAACGTATTCTGTTCTATTTTGGAATATCGTTCTAATGTTATACACGGTGTCCAACAGTAAATTAAGTAATTTGTTTTAATAGTCTTTTAAGGTTGTCTTTTAGTTTTTGGATTGAGCCAGAATTATTAACAAAGTAATTTTGTTTAATTTTATTTATTTGCTCTATTCCTTTTTCAGGATCAAAGTAGGTAATGTCTTGTCTTTTTCTTAGTCTTTTTTTTATTAATCTAGGCTGAGTAAAAATTCTGATAAAAAGAAAACCTTCTTGTTTTAAATCTTGATAAGCATTGTTCCTGCAATCGCTGTTTAAAAAAATTAGATTCCCTTTTTCTGAGTGCAATTTAATCTTGCTTTTTATTCTTTTTACACACGCTTTGCCTAAATAATTTTCAAAATGATTAGCTAAAAATTGAAGTAATACACCATCTTGCCCACCGTTCACAAGATCAAATTTTTTGTATGCAAATTTTTGGATTTCATGTAAAGGTTGTGCAACATTAACACTTATCACTTTGTGGTTATCATATTTTTCTTTAACGATTTGTTTTATTATTTTTTCTGAGGTTGTTTTTCCAGAACCAGAAGGTCCAAACAAACTTAGTTTAATTATTTTCATACTCTTTGTTCTCCCAGCCTCGATAGATTTTTCCGTTTGGTCTGAGTACTAAATTTTCCATTTGACAAGGACAAGTACGATATTCAAATTCAACTTCGACATTGTTGATCAATAAAACAGGATTACCCTTAATTAGTTCCCTTTCTTTATATTTGTTTTTCAATAAATCAAATATTTTACTGGTCGAGATTTTTTCTTTTTCTATTTTTGGCGGATAATCAAAATCAAACATTTGTCTAACAACAATTTTTCTAACATTTAGAACTTGTTTTCCCCAGTTGATATAGTTTAAAAGGGAAGAAATATTACTGATTCCTGATTGGCAAAGAACAAGAGATAATTTTATAGGTAAGACCTTGGAAATTTTGCTTAGATATTTATCATCCCTTTCAATACCCATTATTGACTTATTAATCTCTGAATTATGGTGGCTTAAAGATAAGCAAACTTCTTTAAGTTTTTTTATAGTAAATGGATTAATTTTTTTTAGTAGTGCCCCATTTGTATAAAGTTGTATAGGTGCTTTTATTGCGGCTTGATTAATAATCTGGTTAATTTGAGGATGAAGTAAGGGTTCGCCTCCGCCAGTTATCTCAATTTTATTTATTGGTAGTTTATTAAGTTTATTTAAATGTTTTAAATTAAGTTGTTCCCCAAAACATTTATTGTTTCTATGTTTGGTAATGCAATAGAAGCAATCAGCATTACAAGCGTTTTGTATTGGTATTAAATATAATTTCATTTGTTTAAATCCATATAAATTCTAGTTGGTTGAGCTTTATTGTTTTTTCTATATTTTCCTTTATAAAGTAGAGCCTCTCCGTGTGATTTAAACCAAAATATTTGGCCTATTCTCATTTTTGGATAAACTATTGTTGGAAGTTGTACCGTTATTTCTAAAGTTATATTTCCATAAAACCCCTGGTCAATTAAACCGGCGCATTGATGATTGTTTAAAAACAATCTACCAACAGAGCTTTTACCAGTACATAAGCTAGCAAAATATTTTGAACCAAATTTTTCCACTGTTGACCCTAAGTAGGCATGATTTGGTTTAAGTAGGTAGCCAGATGAAGGAACCTTAATTCCTTTAACTTTCATTTTAATTTTAGGATCTAAACATTTTTTCTCATTAGACTTATGATTAGGTAATAATTCTTTTAAAATAGGGGATAAGCGATAATCATAACTGTTAGGATTAACTTGTTTTAAATTAAAAGGATTAATCATTATTTTGTTGTTTTGAACTTCTTGCTTAATTTGATTCCCTGTTAACCATGACATTTAACTATTTTTATTGTAAATATAACTACAATATATTGATATACCAAGAAGTAGTTACAAAAACATCCAAAATGATATTTTACTGTGATAGATTAAGATCTTTATAGTTGAAAATATTGTTTTTGTATGTCAATATATAGTTATGTTTTGTCCGTTTTGTGAAAGTGAACAAGTTTTTGTTAAAGATTCTCGTCCTACAAAAAGTAATTCACAAGTTTGGAGGAGAAGAAGATGCCAGAAATGTGGAGAGTTATTTACGACTTATGAAAAAATTGACTTATCATACTTAATTATTGTTAAAAAGTCAGGTCGAAAAGAAAGATATTCTAGACCTAAACTTTTTTCAGGGATTTATCATTCAGCTATTGATACCAAAAATGGAGATCGTGGAGATATTAGTGAATTATGTGAAAGAGTAACTAATAAGGTAGAACAAGATATTTTAGAGTTGAGACAAAAGGAAATAAAATCTACAGAAATATTAGAAATTGTTCTAAACAATTTAAAAGAAACTTCAATGGAGATATTACTGCGGTATTTAGCTTATAGGGAAGGTGAAAATGAGAAACGGCTAAAAGAATTGTTATGAAATAGCTTCTAATTGTTTGAATATTAAGCTTAGCTTTAATAATATTGAAAAAAAGTACTTGTAATAGAGGTTCTTTTCTTCTTTGGATGAAGGTAAAATATAATAAAATTATTCAAAAGGTGAACAAAATTTTTTCGTTTTTTCTTGGTCGCCGCGCCGGAGCTAACAAATAGATTTAAATTCATTTCGAATTTTTCGGTATAGCGCCAACAGAATTATAAGACTGTTTGTATTTGCTATAATACTAAAAATGTCAGGAGAATTATTAAAGAATCAAGACTTAATTCAACAAGCAGTTGAAAGATCGCGCAGGAAGACAAAGAAAAGCAAATTAATTAGTGGGAGGTCAGTGGGAACAATTAATGAACCTGAAAATGAATATTATGTAGTCGGGGAAAATTCCGGCGGAGTTCAGCTTCGAAGGGTTACAAATAATCATAATTGCAGTGAAACTAGGATTGTAGATAGAATGGATGATCCAGAGGACGTTTTTTCTGTTCCCCTAGCTTGTTGGGAATTTGGAAGAATAATGGCAATAGTTGATACAGCAATAGATTTGATTGAAGATGATATTAGTTGTGGAGAGGTAAAAGATAACGTTAAAGAAGTTGCTACTATAGTAGCTGATGCCTCTATTTTAGAAAAGCAATAATTCATTTCTTTTATGAATCCAGGCATCAACTCCTTAAAAACCCGCATGTGATATTATTTTAATTATGTGGGTATTATTAGCGTTTTTAACTGCTTTATCCTGGGGATTAGGCAGGGTAATCCTTAAGCCGGCATATAAATATTTTTCTCAAGCTCAAGTTTACCTTTTTAATTCGTTTGCTTTTTTTATCGGTTGGGTAGTTTATTGTTTAGTTACTAAAACTGCAGTTCAAGTCCCTGTTAATCTATTGGCGATTTTACCCATTTTGCCGCCAATTGCTTTTTTACTTTTTGTTGTTGCAATGAATAAAGCTAAAGTTAGTACTGTCTCGGCAGTAATGGGAACCCTGCCGTTAGTGACTACCACTTTAGCTGTTTTATTTTTAGGCGAAAATATTTCTTTAATTCAATTTTTCTTAATAATAATTATTGGCTCCGGATTAGTAGCTTTAGGATTCATTGAAAAGAAAAACTCAACCAAATTGGAGTGGCGAGGCTTTTTATGGGGATTGGTGGCAACCTTAGCATTTGGAGTTGCTAATGTAATCAGTAAGTTTGTAATTGATCAGGTCGGTTCAGCCAGTTTCTCAATTATTAACGCCAGTTATATGTTGATAATCAGTTTTATTTGGCTTCTTTTAAATCAAGAACTAAATCTTTCTGCTTGGAAAAGTGTAAGAAAAACTAAAGCCCGAGTAGCTTTATTGGGAGATATGATTTACGGCTTAGGAGGAGTGTTTATGTTTTTGGCCTTACAAATTGGTTTAGTTTCTTTGGTCATGCCGATTACTAACACCTCAGTTTTAATCTCCACTCTTTTTGCTGCTATTTATCTTAACGAGAAGATTAGTAAAAAGAAAGTTGCTATTATTACAACTATTTTTATCTCAACTACTTTATTGGTTGTTCTTAATTAATGCAGAATAAACTCCTTTCTTTCCAATCAAAACGAACTCATATCGCCATCATGAAAGCCGGCTTTGGTGCCATGGCTTCTTGGTTAATAATTGATGAGTTAGAGGCTGTTAAAAATAATTAAGCGGATTTCTCTAAAGTTATAAGAAACTTGGTTACTTCATCAGAGGTTGAAGTTGTAAAATATTTAAAGACATCAGTAGGATTGACCCATTTTAGTTTTTCTAAATCCCCTCCTGGATTTTCATTTTGTTTTTCTTTTACTGTACAGTGGAAATACAAAGCAACAATTTGAACAGATTTAAACCCGGAATCTGGGTGTATCCGTGCCCCAACTAGATTTTCTACCTGGACATTTAAATTAGTTTCCTGCTTTATTTCCTTTTTGATTTCTTTTTTAAAATCTAAAGCATCCATCTTACCGCCAGGAAAGACCCATGATAGCTTTTCTACCCATTGATCTTCCTTTTTCCTGGCTCCAATTAACACCTTGCCGTTTTGAACAATAATACCTAAGCCAATAACAATAGTTTTTGGCTCTAAAGAGGCTTGAAGCTGCCAATAAGATTTAAGAATATTGGCCAAGTTAGTTTCATTAATGTTTAAATCTGATTGGGAAGAGCTAACCTGGTTTAGAGATTGAAAATAAGCATTTAAAATCTCTCTAAAAAATTCACTCTTGGTTTTATGCTTTTTTTTAGCTAAATTTTCAAACTTTTGTTTTAGCTCTGGTGGAATGGAAAATCCAACTACTTTTGTTTTTCTCATAGTTAAACTTGTTTCAACTAAGTTAAACTAATTCTAGCTTGGGTAATGTATTTTGTCAAGAAGATAACAATTTCTTTTTGCTATACTTTATATTATGAACAAAAAATATTGGGCTTGGGAGATACAGGGAACAATTTTAGAAACGAAAAAAGACAAAGAAAAAAAGAAAGACAAAGGAGGGTTTTTAACTCCTTGGACATCCCTTTTACCAGCGCATTTAAGAGAAAAACTAGAACCTGATGTCCTAGCTGCTTTTAAAGACGGTAAGTTGATGTTTTCTAAAGACACCGATCCGCAAGAGATTGATCTTCCTTTTTGGGGTATAATTTTCCCCAAACGCAGTTACTTGCCCCCGGAATATCCGCATTTACAGCTCTGGTTGTTGGGAAATTATTTTGCTCCTTGTCTTTATTTTGTCCACAAAAAAGAAAAAAAAGATTTAGTTAAAATTACTCAATTGATGATGCGCTGTGGAGATAAATTTATTAAGAATCAAAAAAAAGAAGCTGAAGCCACTTTTGCAATTAACGCTACGCCGTTTTCATTTATAAAAAAAGAAGATGGGAAATATTATGGTGGTGGCCAGTCAGTAAGAACTTTTCATTTACATTTTTTATTAAGACCAACTAATTTAACTAATAAACATCAGTTTTCTGAACAGGAAGCAGCTTTGGTTTACCCAACCACTTTTGCCCATGAGCTATTTCAGTTGGTTTTTTTAAACCCTGGCCTGCAGAAAAAGATTTTTGGCCGGATCTGGGATACTGAGGTAACGGAAAGAGGAGTGGCTTTTGAAATTAAAAAGGATAATCAGCGTTTAATTGAGGTGCTTGATAAAATAGATGAAATTTTTTACCAATTGCAGCTGAGTATGATTTATGCTTTTTACACGGACAGCAAACACTTTTTAGATAAGTTAGCGCAATTTATGAAAAGTGGTAATTTAAGGGAGCTGAAAAAAGAACTCGAGCATCTTATTTTGGTTGGTGAAGAACGGGATTTAAATCAAGCAAAACAGATATTAAAGCAGGAACTGGAACGGTTTGCTAAAAAGTTTGGAGCAAGTTTTTTACCTGGCCAGATAAAAACAGTAATTAACGAGCTGGCTATTGATAAAAAGAGTGGAGATCTGGCTTCTTGGGTTGGGAAAGAGAAAGTAGTTTTGCGGCCCGGGCTGGGCTACGGCTTATTTGCAAAAGTCAAGCAAGATAAAATTGGCATTCATATAGCCCCGGAAGATTCTTTGAAATCGGAAGGAACAATGGAATCTAACGGTTATTACTTTACCAAAAAAATTAAGATAAGCGAAAGGCCTGACTGGTTTGAGCAAATAGAGAATTATTTAGCGGCTTTCTGCCCAGCTGTCAGCGGGAATTAAAACCGATTTTAAAGTGGAGTTTGATAAGTTTTTTACTTCCAAGATAGTTCTTAATATAAAAAAGTGAAAATAAAAAATCAATATTATTTCGTTTTCACGTTTAGGTTTAGATAAACCTGTTTGTTGGTTATTGTTTCTAACTCTTTCCTTGCCAGGATGCCAATTTCTTTTATTGTCTTTCCGCCTTTGCCGATAATAATCCCCTTGTAGCGAGGGGCAGTAGTAATCAGATGGGCTTTAATCTCAAATAGGTCGTCCTTTTCTTTAATTTTCTCAACAATAACCCTTAAGGTGTAGGGAACTTCTTGATATAAAACCTGATAAGCCTTTTCCCTAATTATTTCAGCGACAAAATCTTCAGCAGTGTAGTTTATAACTGGGAAAGTTTCATAATTTTTAGGATCAAAAATTGGCTCGCCTTCGGGGAGAAGATTAAAAATTTTTTCAAGTAAAGTTTTAAGATGTATGTGTTTGAGAGCTGATATTTCTACCCATTCATCAAATTCATCTTCTAAAATTTTGTATTGAAAAGTGTAATCAGGCTGATCAACATCAATTTTATTCAAAGCTAAAATTTTGGGTTTGTCAAGTTGTCTGACGAATCCTAAAACCCGATTTTCCTCTTCACCGCGGTGGCGGGTTTTGTCAATTAAATAGACAACGACATCTGCATTTTGGGCTTCTTGTTCACTTAAGCCGTGAATTTTACGGGCAGCGGGATTTTTAGGGGTGGTATAAACACCTGGAGTATCAATAAAAATAATCTGGCCCCGTTTGTCCCAGTATAGAGCTTGCAAAACCTGCTGGGTAGTTTGTGGTTTAGGAGAGGTAATTGATACTTTTTTCCCGACCAAGGCATTAATTAAGGTTGATTTGCCAGAGTTAGGCCGGCCGACAACTAAAACTGTTCCTGATTTCATTGCTTTATATTATATAGTAATTAGTAACTAGTAACTGGTAATGGCTAACAAGTAATTGAAAAGATAATTTGACATTTGGTTTATTAGCACCTAAGATAGGCAATTGTGCGCTTGCTATTTTATACCTAAGTTAAATTGACAATTAGCAAATAATCTGATAGACTGCTAAATAGAAAATGACAATATTATTACCGTCTGAAAAAAGCAAACGAGAAGTTGATAAACTACCCCTGATTCCCTTAAGGAACCAGGTCCCCTTTCCTTTTGTAGAACTACCGGTTATTTTTGGACGGACCAAATCCATTAATGGTTTACTTGAAGCTTATGATGACGGTGAAAAAGTAGTCGTGGTTGCCCAAAAAGACCCAGAACTTGATGAACCTGAAAAAGAAGACCTTTATGATGTTGGTGTCGTTTGTGAAATTGATCATTTGGTTAGGGTTGATGGAACTGTTCACGCTTCTTTTGTAGGACTTAAACGAGTAAAAATAACTGATGTCTATCTTGAGGAAGATTATTGGCAAAGTAAAGTCGATCGATTTGAGTCTATTCCTGGTACAGAAGAAGGGAAGTTAAAAGTTTTGGCTGATCACTTAGTAAGGAAAGTTAAACAAGCTTTTAACTTGGGGCGCAGTTTTGACCCGATGATTCTTCGTAAACTTAGCCAAAATGAGAAAATAAATCTGGCTGAGCTGGTTGATCGGATTGCTTTTTCTTTAGATTTGAACGTTGAAGATAAACAGAAAATTTTAGAATTAAAGTCACTTGACAAGCGATTAGAAACAGTTACTGACCGTTTAACTCATGAAATTAAAGTGCTGCGATTAGACCAGTCAATTGAAAAGAAAACTAAAGATAAATTTGAAAAAAGAATGAAAGAGAATATTTTAAGAGAACGAAAGAAAGCAATTGATAACGAGTTGGAAAAAATAGGAGCAAGTGGCGATGATGAGGAAATAAGGGAGCTACGTAAAAAGATAAAAAAAGCAAATATGCCTAAAGAGGTAAGAAAAAAGGCTGATAAGGAATTAGACAGATTGGCTAAAATGAATGCTTTTGCCCCAGGAGCGAGTTATGTTCGAACTTATCTTGAATGGCTAACTGAAATTCCCTGGCGTGTTAAAGAAAATGGCAAAGTTAGTTTGGAAAGATCGGGAAAAATATTGGATGAAGACCACCATGGACTTGAGGATGTTAAAGAGCGGGTTACAGAATATTTGGCAGTAATGAAATTAAAACAATCAGAAAATAAAGAAACTAAAGATAAAAATCCCGGGATTACTAATGGAGCGGCAAATATTTTGTGTTTTATCGGCCCACCCGGGGTGGGAAAAACTTCATTAGGAAAATCTATTGCCAGAGCCTTGGATAGAAAGTTTGTGCGTGTATCTTTAGGAGGGATTAGGGATGAGGCTGAGATTAGAGGACATAGGCGGACTTATGTTGGTGCTTTGCCGGGCAGAATTATTCAAGGGATAAAAGATGCCGAAACAAAGAACCCAGTTTTTATGCTTGATGAAATTGATAAGGTGGGACAAGATTTTCGAGGCGACCCGTCTGCTGCTTTATTGGAAGCCTTAGACCCGGAACAGAATCGTGAATTTTCCGATCATTATCTGGATGTTCCTTATGATTTATCCGAAGTTTTCTTCATTTTGACTGGCAATGTTACTGATACTATTCCTCGCCCCTTGCTGGACCGGTTAGAGGTGATACGTTTTTCCGGCTATACAGAGGAGGAAAAAGTTAAAATTGCTCAAAAGCACTTGTTCCCAAAACAATTAAAGCAACATGCCTTATCTGAAAAGGATTTTGTTTTGACAGAAAAATTAGCAACAGATTTGGTTAAACGTTACACCAGAGAAGCAGGTGTGCGGGAGCTGGAGCGAGTAATTGCTAAGCTGTGCCGAAAAGTGGCGAAAAGAAAAGCCGAAGATTCGAAACTAAAACCAAAGATGAATATTCAGACAGCCCATCGCTTACTTGGGCCGCCAAAGTTCAGTCAACGCTTGAAGGGTAAAAAGGACGAGGTCGGTGTTTCTACTGGTTTAGCCTGGACTCAAACAGGAGGAGAAATATTGTTTATTGAAGTGGCTTTAATGCCGGGTAAGGGCAATTTGCTTTTAACCGGCCAGCTGGGCGATGTAATGCAAGAGTCTTGTAAAGCAGCTCTCTCCTATGTCCGCAGTCATTGGCAGGATTTTGGAATTAAAGATAAAGATTTTGCCAAAAAAACCGATTTTCATATCCATGTTCCCGAGGGGGCGGTTAAAAAAGACGGTCCTTCAGCTGGAATAGCCATTGCTTCTGCTTTAGTTTCTGCTTTAACTGATAAAGAGATTAAACGGGATATTGGTATGACCGGTGAAATAACCTTAAGAGGGAGAGTGTTGGAAATTGGTGGAGTTAAAGAGAAAGTCTTAGCTGCTCACCGGGCTGGGCTAGAAAAAGTTGTCCTCCCTAAAAAGAACAAAAAGGACCTTCGAGAAGTCCCTGATGTTGTTAAAGACAAACTAAAATTTAAGTTTGTTAATCGCTTAGATGAAGTTGTTGGGGAAGCAATAAAGTAATTAGTTTATACCCCCTACCTTAGAAACTTTTTGCCAAGTAGAGTAACTTGTACAGCTGCTGGAATTTCCATTAGCTGATTGTAATTAGAATTTCCAAAAAATTAAATATCAATTATTCTATTTTTTCTTCAACAGGGACAACTCTCACTCGTGGTCTTAATTTAATTTTTTTACCCTCAATTCTTCTTTGCTGGTATTCGTAATATCTTGCTTTATAGTGATGTTTTGTGTGAGCTCTTGCAAAAGCTCTGGTTCGAGGATGGATATCTTCGTCCGGGGCTACTTCAACACTAATTCTTCCGCATTCTTCTAAAACTTCAAAATCTCCGGTTTCTGGATCCACAACTTCTCCTGAGACAATTTGGATATCATAATCTGGTGTCATTTCTTTCTCACCACCTTTCTTAAATGAATTTTACCATGAGAATTATAAAGTTAGTCAAATGTTATAATTCTTTATGCATGAAACTTTAGAGAAAATGGATAATTATCAACTTTTTAGATTAGTTAGAGCTTCTGAAGAAGTTAGCCCAGAGTCTTTGGAGGCAGGAAGAATACTATCCCATCGGGCTAGTTTAGGAAAGTCAACAGAAGCAAGAAAATTTGTAAAAAATTTGGAAAGGCAACAAAGTGAACAAAACCATTCTAGAAAGAGGTGAATATTTTGTGTCAACTGCTGAAAATAAAATGCCATCGGATGAGAATGATCTATTAAAAGATCTATCTAAGACTTTAAGGGCTCTTTATCAAGATTGGGGGTCGGTTACTGAAGACTGTTGGACGGAAGATGATCGCCAAAAGTTACGTCAAGGCGAACTACCTAAACGACGGCCGTTACATCCTAATATTTAAATTAACTTAATGATTGTTTTTCTTAATTGATTTCCTTATTTCTTCTGCTTGTATTATATCTCCGATACAAGAATTTTTAGGGGCTTCAGCAACTGCAAGTTGTTCCTCAGGGGTCAATCCCTCGGAAAATTGAGTTGCAGTAACAATTCTATTTGTAGCTGTATCTTGAAGGATTAGAAACCTACAACCCCTAGGAGCTGCTGAACCATGCTCAAATTCATGGACTCTTCTCGTTTCTGCTTCTTCTGGATCAAATCCACACTTTGATAATTCATCGTTTAAATTATTAGCCATGAGCAATTTTTCCTGATTAGTTGTTCCTTGTTCTGAAACCCAATTTACCCTAAAGATTCGTTTCCCTGAAGTAAGTAAATCACCTGATTTGATTCTTTCTGAGTTCATATGTGCTCCCATGGGGATTTGAACCCCAGTCTTCAGGATGAGAACCTGATATCCTAAACCACTAGACGATGGGAGCTAGCTTATAATATTTTATCAATTTGACTACCACTTAGCAATTGGTATAATATAAACATCATGTTCCAAGAACAAAGCCACAGATTTATGTTATTGGTTTGTACTAAGTTTATTATGTAGCTTAG
>CAZHXO010000001.1:0-38028 GCA_964536585.1 uncultured Gammaproteobacteria bacterium | reverse complement strand
GACGATAAAAACTCCTGTATTGTCCCCAATATGAAAGACGGTAAATATGCTATTTTTCACCGTATTTACCCGTGTATTTGGATTGATTTTGTTGATAATCTTGATTTTAAAGATAAAAAATGGGTTAAAGGTAGTGCCTGGTTTAAACCCCGAACAGATAGTTGGGACAGTCGCAAAATTGGCATTGCCGCTCCCCCGTTTAAAACCGATGTCGGCTGGCTACTTTTATATCACGCAATTTCTGAAGCAGATAAACATTATCGGGTGGGGGCAATGCTTCTTAAAAAAAATGACCCAAGACAAGTTATTGCCCGGTCAAATGAACCTCTACTCGAGCCGAGATTAAAGTATGAACTGGAAGGTGAAGTTAACAATGTTGTTTATCCCTGCGGAGCAGTAATTTTGAATGGAGATATTTATGTTTATTACGGCGGAGGAGATAAGGTAGTCGGTGTCGCCGCAGTTAATTTAAATAAACTTCTGTATGATTTAACCAGCCAAAATGAATAAAATATCCTTTCCGAGCCACTTAAAAGACGATCGTCGCTTAAGTGGTGTATTTTTGAAATAGGGTGGGGAAGTGCTAAAATTAAAACTATGAACATCAATGAAAAAATAGATTTAATTACCCGAAACACAGAAGAAGTTTTAACTGACAAAGATTTAAAAAAATTAATTAAATCCGAAACCCCACTTAAACACTACATTGGCTTTGAAATATCCGGTATGGTCCATCTGGGCACCGGTCTAATTTCTATGGGTAAGGTAGCTGATTTTTTAAACGTCGGCGTTGACTGTACTGTGTTTTTAGCCGACTGGCACACTTTTATTAACGAGAAATTAGACGGAAAATGGTCAACCACTAAAAAAGTTGCTATCGACTATTTTAAAGAGGCTCTAATCGCCTCGCTTAAATGCTTTGATGCTGACTGGCAAAAAGTAAACTTTGTTTTGGCTAGTGATTTGTATCAAGATTCAAAACACTGGCAAACCTTAATGGAAGTGTCACAAAACACTACTTTATCCCGAGTTCAAAGATCTTTGGACATTGCTGGCAGACAGGCCGAAGAAGGAGTTGACTTTGCCAAATTGATTTATCCGCCACTGCAAGTGGCTGACATTTTTACTTTAGGAGCAAATATTGCCCATGCTGGCATGGACCAGAGAAAAGCCCATGTTATTGCCCGTGAAGTAGCCGATAAATTGGAAATTTCACCACTTAAAAACAAAAAAGGTGAAAAAATTGCTCCTGTGTGTATTCACCACCCAATGCTGGCCGGATTAGAAAAACCGCCAGAATGGCCGGTAAAGGAACTTTCCAGGGAGACTTTGATTGATATAAAAATGAGCAAATCCAATCCTAAATCATGTATTTTTATTCATGATTCACCTGAAGAAATAAGAGAAAAAATTAAAATTGCTTTTGCTCCTCCGCAAGAAGTTGATTACAATCCAATCATTGACTGGACAGAAAGACTTATTTTCTGGGGTAAAAATAGACTAGAGAAGGGGTTAGAAATAATTCGAAAAGAAGAACACGGGGGCAATATAGTTTATAAGGAGATTGACCAGTTAAAACAAGATTATCAGCAAGGAGAGTTACATCCACTGGATCTAAAAAATGCCCTTGCTGACCGCTTAATTAAAAAGCTTGAGCCAGCCAGAAAACACTTCAAATCGAGCAAAGCTAAACAAGGATTAGAATTAATTAAAAAAATATAAAAAGTAATTAGCAATTTTTTATTTATTATCTAGTTATAACTAATAACTCATAACTTATAACTAGGTTTTTGTTATATAATGAATTAATGATTGACAAACTTAGAAATCTTCCAACTGTTATTGTATACAGCTTAGGTTTATTAATTACTTGGGAACTCATTTTAATTTTCAGATCAACCCATTGGACACAGTTAATCTTACTCCCTGCCGGCGCTTTTATAGGCTACATGATCCTGGAAATTGAAATTTTGTTTCCTAAAAAGGAAATTCTTCACATTCTACCAGTGATTCTTTTGCCTTTAACTTTTTTTATTCTCACCTCGACCTCTGGAATGCTGGGAAAAGGAGTTATTGTTTTTTTTAATTTAAGATTAATTATTAACCAGATGAGAAAAAAGCATGAAAATTAGGATAGATCAAAGTAAATGCATCAGCTGCGGATTATGCACAACCATTGCTCCAGAAATCTTTCAGCTTGATCCAAAAACAAACAAGGCCCAAGTTATCAAGCAACCTAAAAAGGGGAGTGATAAGCTTGACAGAGCGATCAATGGTTGCCCTGTCGAGGCAATAGAAAAACTCGATTAATCGGCTATTTTGTGCACTTGCAGCTTGCAAATTAATATTCTATAATTAAGTAGTGGGAACTAAAATTATCTGCTGGAGTTGACGGCGGAGAAATCCGCACATTTTTTTTGCTCCAAGAAAATTTATGGCTAACAAAAATAGATATACCGGAGAACAAATTGTCGTTTTAGAAGGGCTTGCCCCTGTTCGCAAACGGCCAGCAATGTATATTGGCTCCACTGATGTAACTGGGTTGCATCAGTGCGTTAATGAAATTATTGACAATGCTATTGATGAAGCTTTAGCTGGATTTGCTGACAATGTTTGGGTTTTTTTAAACGAAGATGGCTCAATTACTGTAGTTGACGACGGCCGAGGAATTCCAGTTGACAAAATCAAGAAATACAACAAATCCGCTTTAGAAATTGTCATGACCAAACTCCATGCCGGAGGAAAATTTGACGGAGAAGCTTATAAAATTTCAGGCGGGCTCCACGGTGTTGGTTCAAGTGTAGTAAATGCTCTATCAACTGAGATGGAAGTTGAAGTCTTGCGTGGCAAAAAAATCTACTTTCAAAGTTACACTCGCGGCAACCCAAAAACAAACGTCAAATCAATAAAAAAAACCAGAAAACCCAGTATTAATAAAAAAATTCCCAAAAGAGAAAGCGGGACAATGGTCACTTTTTATCCCGATCCCAAAATTTTTACCCAAACCACAGAATTTAATCCCAAAACAATAAAAGACTCCTTGAGGAACAGGGCATTTTTAATTCCGAAACTTTTCTTCCATTTTTACAATTTAAGAGGTGGCCAAGAAACGCACTTTTATTTTGAGGGGGGAATTCGCTCATTAATAAAAAGACTAAATAAGAGCCAAGAGGTTTTGCACGAACCAATCTATATTGAAGGAGAAGAAGGAGAGTTCAAAGCAGAAATTGCTATTCAATATACCGATTCCAACCGGCAAAAAATGGCTTCTTTTGTAAACGTTATTAATACAACAGAAGGGGGGAGCCATGAAACCGGATTTAAAAGTGCTCTCACTCGAGTAATCAAGAAATATGCTAAAGAAAACGGGCTGGCTAAAAAGCTTAAAAACGGTCGGATTAGAGGAAGAGACACCCGTGAAGGGCTGACGGCAGTAATTTCAATTAAAATGCCATCCAAAGATCTAGAGTTTGAAGGCCAAACTAAAGCAAAGTTAGGTAACAGTGAAATTCGGCCTTTTATTGCTAAAGTAGTTCGGGAAGGATTAGAAACTTACTTAGAAGAACACCCAGGCACTGCTAAAACAATCCTGGAAAAAATATTTTTGACCATCCGGGCGCGAAAGGCTGCTAAGGCTGCTCGGGATGCAATTAGCAGAAAAGGAGTTTTTGACTCCTTGGGATTGCCAGGTAAATTAGCTGATTGTCAATCTAAAAAGCCGGAAAAATCAGAACTTTTTATTGTCGAAGGAGATTCAGCCGGTGGCTCAGCTAAACAGGGTCGAGATCGAAAATTTCAAGCAATTTTACCCCTGAGAGGTAAAATATTAAACACTGAAAAAGCACATTTGGATAAAATTGTTGAATTTGAAGAGTTAAAAGATTTAATTGTCGCCTTAGGTATGGGTATTGGAGAAAACACTGAGATTGAAAAGCTTAGATACCACCGGGTAATTATTATGACTGACGCTGATGTTGACGGTGCTCATATTGATACTCTGCTTCTGACTTTCTTTTTTAGATATTTACCGGAAATTATTAAAGGGGGCTATCTATATATTGCTCAACCACCATTATACAAAGTCAGTGCCGGCAAAAAATCTGAATATGCATACACTGAAGCAGAAAAAGATAAACTAATTGAAAAATTCAATAAAAATTACAAGAATATAAGTATTCAAAGATATAAGGGTTTAGGTGAAATGAACCCAAACCAGCTTTGGGACACAACGATGAAACCCGAAAAGAGGATTCTTAAACAAGTCACTATTGAAGATGCAGAAAAAGCTGATGAGACTTTTAGAATTTTAATGGGCAAAAAAGTATCACCAAGAAGACACTTTATACAAACCCATGCTAAAATGGCAGAGTTAGATATTTAACATGACAATACCAACAGGGCCTAATCCACCGGAAACAGTTTATTGCCAGGTTGAAATCCCTCGTGGTGGAACTAATAAGTATGAGTTTGACCATAAGAATAAGGTTTTTATTTTAGATCGGGTTCTCCACAGCACCGTTTTCTATCCAACAGAATATGGTTTTATCCCCCAAACATTAGCCGAAGATAACGACCCTCTCGATATCATGGTCATTTCTACTTTTTCAACCTTTCCTGGCTGTCTGGTCAAAGCTCGGGTAGTTGGCGCATTAAATATCAATGACACTGGGAAAAAAGATACTAAAATTATTAGTATTGCTCCCGATGACCCCCGAATGGAACATATACAAACCTTAGATGATTTAGCTCCCCATTTTAAAAAGGAAATCGTTGACTTCTGGGAAAATTATGCCAAGTTACAAAAGGATAAAGAAATTAAAATCGGCAACTGGATTGAAAAAGAGGAAGCTTACCAAATCATTAACCAAGCAATAGAGCGGGGAAGAAGCAATGGCTAAAAAAGGAAAACAAATAGCAGAAGAAGTAAAACCAGCAAATATTACCCAAGAAATGCAGCAGGCCTATTTAGACTACGCAATGAGTGTTATCGTCTCCCGGGCCTTACCTGATGTAAAAGACGGCCTAAAACCCGTTCAAAGAAGAATCCTTTATGCTATGCATCAGATGGGTTTAAAAAGTGGAGCGAACTATTCAAAATCCGCCAAAATTGTCGGAGAAGTTTTAGGTAAATACCACCCCCATGGAGATACTTCTGTTTATGATGCCTTAGTCCGTATGGCTCAAAAGTTTTCTTTACGCTACCCGTTAGTAAACGGCCAAGGAAACTTTGGTTCAATCGACGGCGACCCACCAGCAGCAATGCGTTACACCGAAGCTAAAATGGCTAAAATCTCCAAAGAAATGCTAAAAGATATCAGAAAAGAAACAGTTGAATTTACTGATAACTTTGATCGTACTCTTCAGGAACCAATGGTCCTGCCGGCAAGAATACCCAATCTGCTTTTAAGCGGAGCTGATGGGATTGCGGTTGGCATGGCAACTAAGATTCCACCTCATAACTTAACCGAACTAGCTAATGCTCTAATTAGTATGTTAGACAAAGGAAGACTGGAGCAAACAGAAAAACCTGAAAAGAAATTTAAGGTTAAAAAATTAAGTATTGATGAGAAAAAAAATGCCGAAGCAGTTATTATGCGTGAAGTTGATCAGCTTGCTTCTTACCAATTTGAGTTTGAAACCAAAACCAGCACTGATGAGTTAATAGAAATTGTTAAAGGTCCGGATTTCCCAACCGGTGGTCAGATTTTTAATCAGGAAGTAATTGAAAAGGTCTACACTACTGGTAAAGGCAAGGTTCCAATGCGCGGTGTGGCTGAAATTGAAGCCACCAACCACGGCAAACACAACATTATTATTAGTGAACTACCTTATCAAGTAAATAAAGCCAAGCTCGTTGCTAAAATCGCCAACTTGGTCAAGAAAGATAAAATCGAAGGAATAACTGATTTAAGAGATGAATCTGACCGACGAGGAATTCGGGTGGTTATAGAATTAAAGAGAACGGCACGACCCAAATCAGTCCTCAATAAACTTTATAAATACACCTATCTGCAAAAGAATTATGCGGCAAACGTAATCGCTTTAGTAGATGGAATTCCTCAAACTTTAACTTTAAGACAAATTCTTTTACTCTTTTTAAGACATCGGCATGAAGTAGTTAGAAGGCGGACCATTTATGAGTTTAGAGAAGCTAAATTCAGAGCGCACGTTTTAGAAGGACTAAAAATCGCTCTTGACAACTTAGACGAAGTAATTGAAACCATCAAGAAATCTAAAAGCGCCGAGAAAGCAAAATTAAATTTAATTGATAAATTCGAGTTAACTGACATCCAAGCTCAGGCAATTTTGGATATGCAACTCAAGCGCCTAGCCGCCCTAGAAAGGCAAAAGATTGAAGATGAATATAAAGAAATTAAGACCAAATTGGATGAGTTAAGAATATTATTAACCAAACCTAAAAAGATGGTTAAAGTTTTAACTGAGGAAATTAAAAAAATTAAACGAGACTATGGCGATAAACGACGGACCAAAGTGTTCAAAAGAAAATTAGGCGAGTTTGACGAACAGGACTTAATTCCTAAAAACGATGTTATTGTCTCCTTAACCAAAACCGGTTATATCAAACGGGTTCCAAGAGGGACCTATCGTAGTCAACGCCGAGGGGGAAAGGGAGTTATGGGGATGACAACCAAAGAAGAAGACGTAATTTTTAAATTAGTCAGTTGCACTACTCACGATAACTTACTTTTCTTTACTAACAAGGGCAAAGTTTACCAAAAACGAGCTTGGGAAATAGAGGAAGGTTCAAGAAAATCTAAGGGTCAAGCAATAATTAACCTTATTGATATTGCCCAAGATGAAGAAGTAGAGGCAGTGCTTAATTACTCACCAAAAGAGATTGACCCGGAAAAACACTTTATTTTGATGGCCAGTCAAAAAGGGAAAATCAAAAAAACCCGATTAAAAGATTTTGCCAATATCAGATCATCCGGGATAATTGCGATTAATCTTAAAAATGACGATGAGTTAATCCAGGCCAAGTTAAGTGATGGACAAAAACATGTCATGCTGGTCACTTTCAAAGGCAAAAGTATCCGCTTCTCAGAACAGGATGTCCGGCCAATGGGAAGGACGGCAATGGGAGTAAAGGGTATCGACCTTAAAAGGGGTGACCAAGTAATATCTATGGACACTATTCCTAAAGAAAAGCCTGTTCCAAAAGACAAGCGTAGAAAATTATTTAGACACTTACTAGTAATCAGCAAAAACGGGCTAGGTAAACGGACTGATGCTTATAAATACCCGCTCCAAAAACGGGGTGGGGTGGGGGTAAAAGTAGCTAATATTAATAAAAAGACTGGCAAGGTAGCTTGCGCTCAAATAGTTGATGAAGATACAGAAAAAATCGTTGTAACCTCTGAAAAAGCTCAAGTTATCAAATTACCAATAAAGAATATTCCTGTTTTGGGCCGAAATACTCAGGGGGTCATCTTGATGCGTTTTAAAAATAAAAGCGATAAAGTGGCCGCAATGACCGTATTAAAAGAAGCTTCAGATTAACTCCAACTTCCACTTCCAAGCTAACCCATATCAACTATTTCCTACGATCGCAGAGGATAGTTGACTTCTTCCAAACTTATGTTTTAATCTAATAATAGATGCCTAGAAGAAATCGGTTAGTTGAAATATTAAGAGTTGCCGAGGATTTTTTAATACTCTTTGACAGCTACTTCCGAGATCCATTATGGATAACTCAAAGTATCGGTTTCCCAAAAATAAAATTACAAAAAAGCAAATGGTATTCAATTGAGCAAGGACTAATAACAGAAAATCTTGAATTAAAGGAAAAATCATTTAACTTATTTAAACTCCTGAATAAATGGGATAAAAAATGGCGGCTAGTTTTATTTGACATTCCTGAAAAAAATCGCCTAACACGCGATAAACTAAGAAAGTCTTTAAAACGATTTGGATTCAAAAACCTACAACGTTCTGCTTGGATAAGCCCTTTACCGACTGATAAAAAGATCAAACAAATAAAACAAAAAGTTAGTGACTATAAAGCATTCTATCTTTTTACCAGTAAGCTACCTCCTAAAGAATCAAAGAAAATCGTTAAATCTTTATGGGAAATAGAATCCTGGAATGAAAAGGCTCAATCGTTATTAAATAACCAAAACAAACTACAAAGGGATGAATACAACCAAAAATTTTGGGGTTTAGTTTTAAACCACCCTAAAATCCCACTAGAACTTTTACCTCCAGACTGGCCCCTAAAAAAGGTAATTAAACAATTTACAAAATTAAATGCACCCTTCAAATAAACCCTACGATCGTAAAGGATAGTTGAAAAGTTATTATTATTAAGAGGTTACTTATTACTATTTATTTTACTATTTATTGCCGGAATGATATTTTTCATGTGTTTCTTGCAATCTCCTATCAGTTACGTGGGTGTAAATCTGAGTAGTGGAAATGTTCTCATGACCTAATAATTCTTGAACAGAGCGCAAATCTGCTCCTTGCCTTAAAAGATCAGTCGCAAAAGTATGGCGTAAAACATGGGGGGTAACTTTAATCGGAATCTTAGCTTTTTTGCGATACTTTTCTACTGCTCTCTGAACTGATCGTGCTGACAAGCGCAGGTCTTCATCAGACATAGTTGGATCCTTTTTTCCTGAATAGCGGATAAATAAGGGTTTATAATGATCGTCTCGAGCAGCCAGATAGCGATCCAACCATTTTGCCGCTCGATCAGATAAAAAAACCACTCTGGTTTTACTTCCTTTCCCGACTACGCCAACCTCTTTTGTTTTAAGATTAATTTGATCCCGATCCAAAGAAACCAACTCACTTACTCGTAAACCGGTAGAATACAAAGTTTCCAACATTGCTTTATCTCGTAAGCCAATAATATTAGAAGCTGTTGGTTGGTTTAAAAATTTGTTTAATTGTTTCATTGTTAAGAACTTTACTTCTCGGTCGCCAGTTTTTGGTAATTCAATTTTCTCCGGAGCCAAAACCTGGTAATCATTCTTTACTAACCAACGTAGAAATGACCGAAGAGCAATAATATGATACCCCTGGGTTTTTTTCTTGAGAAAAGTGTCTTTCCTAGTCTTTAATCTTGCCAAATATCTCCTATATTTACGGATATTTTCTTTGTTAACCTCAGATAGAGTAGGGGAGACCCCTTCTTTAGTTTGTTTATTTTTTAAAAACTGGTAAAACCGTTTTAAATAATGACGATAGTTGCGAATAGTAAGCGGGGAGAGGTTGCGCTCAATTTCTAAACTTTCCAAATATTCATTAATTAAAGCCCAGAGATTTTTTTTCTTTGCCATTGTTAATTGAAGAATAACAGATTGTCTAGAAAACGTCAAGATTGTGCGACGTTATTAAAAAAATAAAAAGTAAATAAATGAGAAAGTAAAATTTTATTAAAATTTTTTAGAATTTTTTATAAACAGAGAATTAAATTTCTAAAAAATAATAAAAATTAACCATTTTGAAAGACTATAATTGAGTTTCTGCCTGTTATTAGGGGTAAAGTTATGAGAGCCATTCTAAGCGGTTTTTGCAAGCATGTCTATACAATTACCCTTTTGCTAACGGCCACAAATAAGATTTAATGTTTCTCTAAGATAATTTTTTAAAATAGAGGACTGATAAAAGCTTTAAGTATAAAGCTTAATTAAGATAAAAGTAACTAAAAACATCAATGTTTAAAAGTTCAATGTTCAAATAAAATAGGAGTTTAATTTTTTATTTTGGAAAATTTGAAAATTTGAAAATTGTGAATTTTACACCCTCCTCGCCTTCACAATAATTAGCGCGTCGCAAAAGAAACATTGTACGACATATAATAATTTTGCTCTCTATGAAATATCCTTTTATTAAACAGATGGTTTTTGAAGAAGTAAGCTTTTTAAAGTTTATTTATTTTATTTGCAGGATATTCAAAAAAGTTTAGAGTTACTTTCTTCCTGTGCTATCTTGGTAAAAGAATCTAAAACACCCCTTCCCCAAACGATAATAGTTTTCCACAAATTAACTGCTACTTTTTCCTGTCTATGCCCAAAAAGCACTTAGATAGGTGCTTCTAGCACTTTAAATAATTAGCTGCTAAACATGAAAATAGTCCTATAATTTTCACAATTGGGATTTAATATTATAGGATAATAATTATAAATATTATGGGATTACTGTTATAGGATAACTACCTCTCCCCTCTTCCTTATCCAGCCCATCGAGTAACTAAAATCAAAGCTACAAAAATTCCCAAACCAACCCAAATAAATTCGCGAATTGTGTTTTTAAACAGTTTTTCATGAGCTTTTGCTTGGGCTAAACCACCAAAAACATAAAATAGACTTGCCAAATATAAGGCAGTTTTTGCCGTATTAGCCGGCCAAAATGACATTGAAACGCCAACTTGTCCCAATATAAAGGAAAAAATAACAGATGAAGGCCAGTATTTTTTCTGTTCGCTAGGAGATAAATTAACAAACCAAAAAAAGTGAAATAGTAATGGAAAACTGGTTATTAAAATCCAGGCGCTATTCAGCCAAGGACCCATACGAAATGAAAAGACAATATCATAGGCTAAAAAAGCAGAAACTAAGGTAAGTAAAAAGCCAACAGTAACTGCTGCCCGATAAAGTGGAACTGTTTTATGAGTTAAGGTAACTAAAAAAACATTTTCAAGCAAAAAAAGCGAGTAGAGTCCAACAACAAAAAGAAGCATTATCCCAATTTCCCAAAAAATGTTTTGCGAAAAAAGAAACCTAAAAATAGCAACAATGGCAGTAAAATAAACTGGAAAAGAACTGGCAATTAATAAATCTTTTGCCTGCTTTGTAGTTTGACGAGAAATAAAAAAGAAAAAAAGGCCTAAAATAAAAGAAAGGGCCCCAATTACCTGATATTTCCACTCAAAGGGAACAAAGCGGATTAAAAAAAAGATAATACTAAAGCCAATTGTCCCAATAACAAATTGTAATCTTTTATCCATTTACTTCTTGCCTACTTTTCCCAATTAGTAAAAACCCTTTTAACATCAATTCGATTCTCCAAGTTGGAAATCAATTTTTCTAAATTTTGACAATCATGCTTATCACTCACTTGAAGTTTATTATCTGCTTGCCAATCTAGCTCAGACTTAATCACCCTTAATCCCTGATTACCGATCCGCTGAACTATTCCGCTTAAACTATCAGCTTTAACTGTTAACACAATTTGCTCAGTTCCCTCCTCAAAATTTAGTATCCCTTCAATATCTAATAAAGACAATAATCGGTCTTCATCCTCATTTGGATTTTTCACAACAATTTTCCCCACTTTCTTAAACTGATAACCAACTGCCCCGGGTTCTGCTAATGAACCATCATAACGATCAATTAAGCTTTTTATTTCTTGAACTGTCCGTCGACGATTATCAGTAAGCCCTCGAATTAAAATTGCCACCCCCGCAGGCCCATAAGCCTCAAGAAAAACCTCTTCTGCCGCCTCTAAACCCTTCGAGGCGCTCTCAATTGCCCGTTGAATGTTTTCTTTTGGCATATCCTGCTCTTTAGCTCGTTCGATTGCCTGACGTAAACGAACATTAGTCTTCGGATCATCAGATTTTCCTTCAGAAACAGCAGTAGTAATCAATTTGGATAACTTGCCAAATATTTTTGCCCTCTTTCTGTCTTCGGCTTTCTTTTGCCGCTTAATGTTTTCCCACTTTGAATGTCCTGACATATCTCCAATTCCAAATTTCTAATTAACTTAATCTCTAAATTTATTCATATTAATTTTTAATTTTTTAGAATTTAAATATTAGAATTTATTATTTCCAGGCTTTGCCTGGCTTCTATATTTTAACATTTTTAATGAAAAGGTTTATTTCTCCCAAACTATCTAGATTTTCAGCCTGAAAATCACAGCCAAAAACCTTTTTTAAGCGTCGAACCGTAAAGCTTGGCCGATTTCTTTCATCTGACACAATCAAACACCCTTGGTTTAATTCTCTGTCACGATCGCCTATCTCAACTACTCTTATTCCCATCTGCTGAATAATATCGGCTGTTTGATCAGCAAGATTTTCCTTCTGGCCAATATTAAAAACGCTTACTGGTAATTCCTCACGTCGCACAATAGAATCACTAAATCGCCCCTCAATCTCTTCTAAAAATAGTTCTCTATTAAGATTATAAAATTCTCGACCATCAGGTAATTCTTTTTTTTTCGACCACTTTTTTAAACTATACTCTTGCCAAACTAGATCCCGTTGACTTAGATAGCGCCACAAATAATACTCCTCTACTCCCCACCAAGGCCGAAAATAACTAGAAACCACTGAGGCCCATTTTTCTCCTTTTCTAGATAAGTTTGTTTTTGCTTTTCCCCTGTCTATCGGAATTCCTAAAGAATAACTTAAGCTTCTGCTGAAAACAAAAGGGCTTTTTTCTTGTTCGGACAATAAAGAAAGCTTTTGTGCCAAATATTGGCCAAACCATGGTGTTTCAATTTGGGTATTGCCAGGAACTTCAATTACCGTCGCTGTTTTTTTAGAAGGAATTAAAGAAAGAATTAAAACATCTTTTTCTTTAGTTTCCAGAGCCAAGCTATAACCAGATTCACCCCGCCAATTTAACTGCCACTGTCGGTTGAGCCAAGACCAAACTTTTATCCCCCCATAAATAATTAACCCGAGTAATAAAAACCCTAATAATAATGGAAAAAAATTTATTATTTTTTTAGACCTTTGTTTTTTCATCTGCTTTTTTTAAAATCTTTTGAAGCTGACCAGGCAACTTAATCTTAAAAGACATTTTCTTGTTTTTAGCTGGATGATTAAAGCTAATTTTTTTAGCAATCAAAAACATCACCCCTTCATTTTTACCATATATTGGATCCCCAAATAAAGGATGGCCTAAATATTTAAAGTGCACTCTAATTTGATGTGTCCGTCCTGTTTTCAGCTCAACTTCAACTAAACTGTAAGTTCTATCTTGAATTTGATAGTGCTTTTTCACTTTAAAAATTGTCCGAGCAGATTTTCCTCCTGGAACAACACTAAACTGGGTCCGGTCAGAGGGGGAACGCCCAATTGGAGCAACAATCTCGCCCTTTCCTTTTAACCTGCCACGTACTAAGGCCAAGTATATTTTTTTAACTTCTCTTCTTTTAAACTGTGATTGCAAATGATTAAATACCCAAGCAGATTTAGCAATTAACAATAACCCCCAGGTATCTTTATCCAACCGATGAGCAATCCCAGAACGCCTTTTAGCTGCCGTGTTTTCCCCTAACTGCCAGCTACTAATCTCAAATTTCTTGTTTAGCCAAGTTTGCAGAGTCAGTCCAGAAAAACTAGAAACATTTAATGTCACCAGCCCAGAAGGCTTATTCAGCACAAGAAGAAACTGGTCCTCAAAAACAACTTGGGGTTCCAAAAGATTATTTTTTATCCTTTTGTTTTTCGCGACACTTAACACAGACAGTAGTCTCAGGGTGAACCATCAAACGTTTAGTATTAATAAATTTACCGCATTCTTCACAAATACCATACTGACCAATTTTAATCCGCGCTAAAGCTTTTTTTATCTGAATAATCCGTTTATTCAGCTGATCGGATACTGCTCTTGCCCGAGCATGACCAAACTGCTCATCAACCTCAATATCCAAAGCAGCATTATCATTGACCCGGTCTTCATTTGCAAAAGGGTCTTCCTCGTCCACAACTTCTTGTCGCTTTTTCAATTTATTTAATTCTGCCGTCAAAAAATCCTTGACCGGCTCCAGAACATCTTGCGGAAATTTAAAGCCGTTACTTTGTCTATCTTCTACTTCAGCCATTTTATCCTTTCTAATAAAAATTAAGTTTCTGTAGCTTTTCCTGCTCTAAAAATAATTCCAGCGATAGTTAACCAGAAAACAACAACCCAACTGGCTAATTCTATCAACCTGTTTTGCCAAAAATCAAGTCCAATCCGAATTACTGAAAACAAAACCAAGTCAATTAAAAACAAAAAGCCTATTTTGCCACTCGGATACCAAGAAAAACAACGATAGTTTTGCCAGTATAAATTGGAAAAAAGCACCACCAGTGCTGCACTCATTTGATACCAATCCCCAAAAGAAACAATTAGCCAAGTAATCAGCCCAGGAACCGTTAAATGTTCCATCACCGCCCAAAATCGCCAATTTTTTTGCCGAGTAAAAAAATAAACTACTAAAATCAAACCAAGCAAAACAGCCGAAAAAGACAACTCTAAAGAAACCCGGGAAACTAAATAAAGAAAAAAACCTGATAAAACCAGTGAAAGTAAACTCATCTTAACTACTTCCTGTTGAGGATAATCTTCTTTTAATCGCCCAAAAGCGACGAACAAAAAATAGAATAATCCTACTGGTTTCAAGATTGTTTGAATTAAAGGAAACGCTTCCTGCATTGCCATATCTTACCATAAACCGCAAACCTAAGAAGGGTGGCTAAATTATAGAGATTAGATTGTGGATTATAAGGAATAAATATTATATACTAAGGTAATAGCCGCGGTGCTGAAATTGGCAGACAGGCTGGTCTCAAAAACCAGTGGTGTTTTACACCGTGACGGTTCAAATCCGTCCCGCGGCACCACGAATAATTCTTGGAAACTATTCTGAAACTCCAAAAAAGCTAATCTTTTGAGGATTAAAATAAAGCTCAAACCCGCCAACCGGACCATTACGGTGTTTAGCGATCTCACAATTAACCAGTTCCCTATTCTCTTCGTCATCACGATATAAAAAAGCAACTACATCCGAATCTTGCTCAATACTGCCACTCTCTCTTAAGTCAGCCAGTTTCGGCCGCGACCCGCCTCGTTTTTCAACTGCCCGAGAAAGCTGAGAAAGAGATAAAAGCGGCACTTTCAGTTCCCGGGATAAATTTTTAAGTCCTTGAGAAATATCTGACACTTCCTGCACTCGGCTATCCCAACGACGAGACGGCCGCATTAACTGCAAATAATCGACAATAACTAGCTTTAATCCCTGCTCTATTTGCAAGCGACGCGCTTTAGTTCTCATTTCCATCATCGACATTGCAGGAGTGTCATCAATAAAAAGCGGTGCCTCGGCTAATACTCCCATTGCTTCTGACAACTGAGACAAATCTTTATCTTCTAAGCGGCCGGTCTTCATTTTCCAAGAATCAATGTTTGCTTGTCGAACCAATAAACGATCAACCAACTCTTCCTTACTCATTTCTAAAGAGAAAAAGCAAACCGGCATATTTTCTTCAACTGCAACATTTCGGGCAATATTTAAGGCTAAAGCCGTTTTACCAACTCCGGGCCGAGCAGCTAAAATAATTAAATTACTCTCTTGAAAACCAGCTAAATAATCATCTAAATCTTTAAATCCACTAGGAACGCCACGCAAGCCATCTGAGCTCTTTTGCAACTCATCCAAACGGTCAAAGCTTTCTGCCAATGCCTCTCTTAAAGAAGTTGGTTTATTCCTCAGATGTCCTTGACTCAACTGAAAAATTTTGCTTTCTGCCAAATTTAAAATTTCACTCACTTCTTTTCCCTCATCAAAGGCAGCTTGGCTAATCTGGTTAGAAGCAGAAATAAGTTGGCGTTTAGTATATAAATCTTTAACTATTTTGGCATAAGAAAGGGCATGAGCTGAAGTGGGAACAGAATTAGCCAATTCAGTCAAATAAGCTCGACCGCCAATCTTTCCTAATACCTTTTTCTGTTTTAACCGTTCAGCCATAGTTACCAAATCTATCGGCACTCGTTCTTCAAACAGCTCTATGGCGGCTTCAAAAATCTCAGAATGCCCGCTTTCATAAAAACAGTCTGGGAACAAAATATCAGCAATGTCAACAATTGCATCTTTGTCAATTAAAACCGAACCGAGCACTGAAAGTTCGGCTTCTTTTGAGTGGGGCGGGATTTTTAAATCTCGTTTAGAACTTGTCTGGGCCATATTATGCGGTTAGCAGGTGTATTTCTGTAGCTTCTTCATTAATATCGCTACGTTTTAATTTAAGTTTATCAACAGGCTTTAAATCTTCCCGATCCATCTCGTCTAAAAATTTATTTGCCCAACCCTCGCCCAACTCTTGATAATCATCCCAATTTATTCCCGGGACAATAACATAAGGAGAGGTCCGTTTAACTAATTCTGAAGCTTCTTCAGCTCTCTTTTTATTTTTATTTAAAACTAAAAAAATAACATCAGCTTGGCCTAATTTCTCAACCTTTTTTTTATCAGGCACCTGCCAATCATCCATTGCCCAAACTACCCGCCAACCGTCAAAAATAATTGTCCAGTATCCATCTCCAACGCTTTCCAACTCCACTCCGCGGACCTCAAACTCCCCAGGGCCGGGAGTCCAAAAAACTTCATCCCTTTTTATGGGCTCAACCTTATTTTTTTTAATTTTTTCGTCATAATTAGGGATAACGATGTCGGCTTTTGCCTTATTATTAG
This sequence comes from uncultured Gammaproteobacteria bacterium, assembly GCA_964536585.1. Lineage (GTDB taxonomy): Bacteria > Patescibacteriota > Microgenomatia > UBA12405 > JAHJSD01 > CAZDJQ01. The sequence continues at coordinate 21,591 of CAZHXO010000001.1, read as the reverse complement.
GATTTCCTAACAATAAAAAAGAGTCCCCTTCCCTAAGCCGGAAACAATTACCACCGTGATATTTAGCGATTAACATTACATTTAATAATAACACTCGACCTATTTTAAAACAAGTTAAAAATTATTATTTTTTTGTCACTTGTTAATTATTAAAGGAGCAAATGTTATACTCAGACTCAAATTCATTATTGACAGAGGTTAACCGGGTTCTATATCATAAGATTAATGAGAAAAGAATTAGTAATTGCAATCTTTATAGGCTTAGTGTTTGGTTTTGGAATAGCAGCAGTATTTTGGTCAAGAACTCAATCCGGCTCCTTAGATCTTAGTTCTTTAAGGCGGCAAAGCCAGAAATCCCAACTTGAAACTCCGAGCCCTGCCCCAGAGTCTACGGATGAAAAAATTGAAGAAATTCCATTAAACATAACCCAACCGAATAATGAAATTGTACACCCGGAGGAAAATTTAACCCTAAGCGGTGAAACTCTTGCCAACGCGACTGTGGTTATTATTTGGGAAGAGGGGGAAGAGATTTTAGTTGCTAATGACCAAGGGGAATTTGAAACTGAAATTACCTTGATCGGTGGAGAAAACAGAATTGATGTCAGTGCTTATGCTGATGACGGAACTAAAACCAGTCAGACATTAACGGTTACTTATTCAACTGCTGATTTTTAAATTCTCCCATGAAAAAAATAATCATTTTACTAACTACACTTATAATGAGCAGTTTTCTTATTAGCCTTAAAATTAAAGCCCAAACTTCCCCCAGCCCAACTCCTAATGAAAAAATACAGGGTGTTAGAGACAAGGTTCAGGAAAAGGTTCAAGAAAAAATAGAAAGCATTGTTACCGAGGACCAAAAAAAAGGTTGGGCCGGGACAATCACATCTGTCAACAATACTAATTTTGAAATTTCTCAAGGAGAACAAAGCCGAACAGTAACTTTAAACGAGGAAATAAAAATTATTAATCAAAACCGAGAAGAAATAAGCTTTGAAGACTTGGAAGAAGAACAATACGTTCTAGCCATGGGTTACGAGAAAATTGATAACACCTTAAATGCCCGCCGCATTGTCGTCAGCGAAGCATATCAGCCAAGAAAGAAGACTTCTGTCCACGGCAAAATAGTAAATAAAGCCAACGGCGAAGAAATTATTTTAATTCAAAACTCAGAACAAGAATATGAATTAATTTTTGATTCTGATACGGAAATTAACCAAAGGACTGAATCTGACATTGAAGAAATTGACTACCAAAACTTAACTACCGACCAGGAAATCATTGCTGTTATTGAACCGGCAGACGGCGAAACTAACAGTTTTAATGCAATAGAAATCCTCGTAATCACTCCCCGAGAATCTCCAAGCCCAACCGAGGCAGAAACAGAATAAACTAATGTGTTAAAATAAAACCATGACTAATATGCTCAAGCCAATTAAGGGGTTTAGGGATTTTTACCCCGAAGAATGGGCATTCCAAAATTGGCTTAAGAACAACTGGATTGAACTTGGTAAGTCTTTTGGTTATCAAGAGTATGAAGGCCCTTTAATGGAACCAATTGATTTGTATTTGTCTAAAACTAGTCAGGAAATAGTTGAAGAACAAACTTTTAGGTTTACAGATAAAGATAAAAACTACGTCTTGCGACCGGAACTAACCCCTACTCTAGCCCGGATGATTGCTCAAAAACAGTTTAGGATAAAACTTCCAGCTAGATGGCAATCTTGGGGACGTTTTTTTCGCTATGAGCAACCCCAGAAAGGGCGAGGGCGCTCTTTTTTTCAATGGAATATTGATTTACTCGGATCAGAAGAAGTTGAAGCAGAGAGCGAAATTATTGCACTTGCCTGTTTATCTTTAAAAAAACTTGGCCTAACACCAAAAGAGGTTCAAATCAAACTTAATGACCGCCAAGCATTAGAAAATATCATTTCACAAAACTTAAATATTTCTAGAGAAGAAGCAAGAAAACTTTTTAAGTACATTGACAAACTGGATAAAATGCCGAAAAAAGAATGGCTAGCCTGGTTAAAAGACGAAGGTCTTAAAACAGATGAGGTAAACAAACTAATTTTGGCTTTAGAAGACGATAACAAAAACTTTTCCCCTTGGTTAAATAAAATTATGGCAAAAATTAAAGAATATTCACTTGAAGACTATATTGTTGTTAATAAAAGTCTGGTTAGAGGATTCCAGTATTACACCAAAACCGTTTTTGAAGCTTGGAGCATTAACTCTTCAATAAATCGAGCGCTTTTCGGCGGCGGGCGTTATGACAACTTGACTCAACAAGTTGGCGGAAAGAAAAAAATCCCTGGGGTTGGATTTGCCATCGGCGATATACCTCTTTACGAACTCCTTAGAGAAAAGAAAAAATTGCCCAAACTAAAAACCAACCCAACTGAAGTCTTAGTGACTATCTTTTCCCCAGAAATGCAGACAGAGGCGCTTAAAACTGCTCAGAAGCTGCGCCAAGCAGGAATCAACACAGAATTATACCTCAACCCTGAAGACAACTTAAGCGACCAGCTAGACTATGCTAATAAGAAAAGTATTTCCTACGTTGTAATTATCGGACCGGAAGAAATAAAGAATAAAAGCATTACTCTCAAAAATATGCGCAGTGGAAAACAAAACACTCTCTCCTTAAAAGAGACCATAACAAAATTAACCTAATTTTTAAAATTTAGTTCGGCGATCGCTGAGTTAAATTTGACTTTCACTCTTAAAAAGGGGTATAAATTAAGTGTGCAAAAAAGAAAGTCAAAATTACTTCAAACCCTTAGAACTGCTGAAGACTTAATGATTTTGTTTTACGATTACTTTCATACCGATACAAGAAAAATACCAACCCTTGACGATTGGTTGTGCGCAGGAGTAAGAAGCACAAAAAACTATTTCATTAAAAAGGGTGTTTTGAATCCCGATTTAACCTTTAAACAAAAACCTGAGTCAATTTTGAAATTAATAAAAAAGCCTTGGGATAAAAAATGGCGATTCGTGGTTTTCGATATCCCGCAAAAAAATAAAACTGCCCGGGATTTAATTCGACGGCGACTAAAAGAATGGGATTTTAAATTCTTTCAACGCTCGGTTTGGTTCTCCCCTCTTCCCTTAACTGACAAAATTAGACAACTGGATAAACAAATTGATGATACTAATTACCTAGGTGTTATTGAGGGTAAAATATTACGTTGTGATCCCCGGAAAATTATCGAGGAAAAATGGGAAGTTCATCAATGGAAAAATAAAGCAAATAGCTGGAAGCAAAAACTTAAAAAAGAAAGGAAACTATCTGAAGAATTACAACTTCAATTCTGGGATTTAGTTTCCCAACATCCAAAAGTTCCTTTAGATTTACTCCCGTCAACCTGGCCATTAAAAACAATTTTCAAGCTTTTCGCCCAGAAAAAATTAAAAATTTAGTTCGGCGATCGCTGAGTTAAATTTGTGTTTACTTAATTAAATCCAAATTGCCGTCTAAAACTTCTTCTAATTGCCTTGTTTTTTTATTGGTTCGGTGGTCAGTTACTCGATTTTGTTGAAAGTTGTAAGTCCTAATTTTATCTGACCTTCTACCACTTCCGGCTTTCTGCCTAATATTACCAATATAACCCTTTTTCTTTGCTTGTCTCCTCTCCCACATTTTACTTGCTAACAGCTGTAGAGCGATCATCCTATTTTTTTGCTGGCTTCTTTCTTGCTGACATTCAACCGTAATCCCAGTTGGTTTATGTCTTAACCGAACGGCAGTAGAAACTTTGTTGACATTTTGACCACCGGCTCCTCCGGAACGGAAAAATTCCCACTCCAAATCTTCTTCTTTTATTTCACCTTGTTTAACAATAACTTTTGGCATAACAATGACTACTGCTGTTGAGGTGTGGATTCGCCCATGTTTTTCAGTTTTCGGCACCCGTTGGACGCGGTGAGTTCCTGTCTCGCCCTTTAACCCCTTAAAGGCTCTTTTGCCAACTATTTTAAGCTTAGATTCATCAATTTTAGCTGCCTTCCAGCCTTTATTCTCAGCATATCTTAAATACATCCGAAACAAATCCTTCGTCCAAATTTTGGCTTCTGTTCCACCAGCCCCGGGCTGTATCTCAACAATGGCGACATGAGGGTTAATCTTCATAGTTATTTTTTTTTCGAAGTCTTCTTGTCTTTTTTCTCAGCTGCTTTTCTTTTGCGCTCAAACTTTTCAATTCTTCCTTCGGTATCAATATATTTAGTTTTTCCAGTATAAAAAGGATGGCAGGCCGCACAAATCTCAACTTCTATTTTCTTTTTAGTTGAACCAGTTGTAAAAGTATTACCACAAGAGCAAACTACTTTTGTTTGATGATAATACTTTGGATGTATTCCTTGTTTCATCGCTGTCTATTATAACATACTATTCTCTTTGACCCAATCTAGCGGTAACTTTCTTAGTCTTCCCATCGCGCCAGTATTCAATCTCTATCTGCTCCCCTACTCTTTTCTGGTTAATAATTTCAGCAATACTTTTACCTTGTTCAGTTATTCTTTGACCATCCAGATGAGTGATAATATCGCCCTCTTGTAAACCGGCTCGATCAGCACTTGAGCCAGAAACCACTCCCCTAATATACGCCCCCTGAGGAACTTCGTTCAAAAGAGCCGATTTCTCAGATATCACTTGATATTCAACACCCAAAAAGGGTCGGTCAAATTCACCCGTTTCTTCAAAATTTCGCAGGCTTTCTTTAACAACATTGATCGGTAAAGCAAAACCAATATTTTCTGCTCCTCCGGCAACAGCAACGTTAACCCCAACTACTTGACCAGCCGAATTAAGTAACGGACCGCCGGAATTACCCGGATTAATTGCGGCATCAGTTTGAATAACATTATCCAGTTCCTCGATATAACCCTGTAAGGGGGAGCCGGCAGTCACGCCCCGGCCCAACCCGGAAATTACTCCCGTAGTAACTGTATGTCGATATTCACCCAAAGCTGTTCCAATTGCAATTGCCAACTGACCAACTTTCAATTGATCAGAGTCACCTAAGGTTAGGGGTTCAATATCCGCATCAACTTTTAATATTGCTAGATCATTTACTGGATCCCGGTAAATATCTTTTACTTCATATACTTGATCTTCTTTAGTTAAAACCCGGTAGTCTGCTGCTTGATCAGAAACAACGTGTTTATTGGTTACCACTAAACCTTTCTCAACCACAAATCCACTCCCAATGTTTTGTTCAATTTGCCTCTCTTCAGTTCTCAAGCCAAAAAATCCAAATAACGGTATTTGTTCAGTTTTGGAAATAGAAACCGTTACTACTGAAGAAGAAGTCTGTTCTGCCACTTCAATAACTACTGACTCTTCTTTTAAAACCTTTTTTTCAATATATTTGGTTGTTCTTTGATCAGAGGGAGCAATTAACTGGTCCAAAAAAGACAGATAGCCTAATCGACTTAAGGCTCCTCCTACTAACAAAGCAGTAATGGTTATTAAGCCAACCCCTAATCCGGCTAAAAAATATTTAATTTTTTTCATAGCAACTGCTCAATTCCTTTTTCTAAAATTACATCTTCTTCTTCAGCCTGCTCCATTTCCTCCTGCTTAACTTCTACATCCGGACTGACTCCTTGTTCATGGATAGAATCTCCATTTGGTAAAAGCCATTGAGCAATAGTAATATGCAGCCCGGCTTTATTTCTTAATTCTTGAGGCTCTTGAATCGTCCCTTTGCCAAAACTTTGTCGACCAACGACAAGTGCTCGCTCATGAACTTGCAAAGCTCCCGCTAAAATCTCTGCTGCTGAAGCCGAGCCCTGATTAATTAAAACAACCAAAGGGGTTGATTGCAATTTACCTTGTCGATCTACTTTAAACTCAGTAACTCGATTTTGGTAATCTTCTTGTTTAACAACAACTTTTCCTGAAGGTAAAAACTCCTCGCCGACGTAAATCCCTCCTTGTAAATATCCGCCCGGATTGTTTCTCAAATCCAATATAACTCCTCCAAGTTCTTTTTTTTGATTAGACATAACACTATCTACCCATTGATCCCATTCCCAAGGGGTATTTTCACTGAAGTGCAGCAAGTGAATATAAGCAAACTGTTTACCCTCCTTCTCTAACCACTCTTCCTCTAAAGCAGGAATGGTTATTTCTCCCCGAGTGATAGTTATTTCAAAGGTTTCTTGCTTGCCTTCTCTAGCTAGGGTTAAACTAATATCAGTGCCTTTGGGCCCCCGAATATCTTTCACTGCCTGATCCAAAGTAATATTAGTCGTTTCTCTGTCTAAATCTTTTTTTTCGTCAACTATTCTTAAAATTAAATCCCCCGCTTGCACACCGGCTTTTTCTGCTGGAGTGTCTTTTAAGGGTGATATCACTGCCAATTGACCGTTTTTATAACCCAACCGAATGCCGACTCCGCCAAAGGATCCACTTAAATTCTGCTGACTAATCTTGTTCTCCTCAGCAGGTAAATACATAGTGTAGGGATCCCCTAGTGAACGGACCATACCAGAAATCGCACCATCGACCATCTGTTTTTTCTGAAGATCAGCCTGATCAATGTACTTTCTCTCCAGCCGCTCCCAAACTTCCCAAAACAAGCTCATGTCTGCCTTTGCTTCACTTAATACCTGCTCACGTCGTCCATAACGATAACCTCCATAAGCAGCTAAAACTATCAAACAAAGAACAATAACAATCTGGCGTACTTTTTTAAGTTTAATCCTCATCTTTAGGGATTAACAAACAATTTTTACTCGCATGCAACAAACAATTTTTACCCTCATGTTTAACCAACTTCCTCTTATCTTTTTCAGCAATTACCAAAACAGGTACCTCTAGGTCATTAACTTTTTTTTCACGTTCGTAAGTTACAAACCCGGCTATTCCAAGCACAGAACCTTTTTTCAAAAGAAGATTGGTTAACTTAGGTACAAAAACCAACTCCCCGGCTAAATCACAATTTATATCAGTTAAGCCTAATTGGTCATAAATTGCTAATTCGCCCCAAGCGGTATTTTGTCCATAGCCCTTGCCTTGAATTTTCAAGGTCGAAAATTTTAATTTTATTTTATTATCTTTAATTTCCGAAATTCTAGCTTGAGTAGGAGATTCAAACTCCTTATCCTTAGCTTGGGCTAGGATTTCTTTTTGTTCAACCTGTTGACCCGATTTTACCTTTATCTTGGCATTATCAGGTAAATGAAGTACCCATACTGTGCTGCTCATTAGTCTATTTTACCTTGGTAACGTAAGGAAGCAAGCCCAGATGTCGTGCTCTTTTAATCGCTTGTGCTAATTGACGCTGATGTCGGGCACAAAGGCCGGTTTTGGAACGAGATAAAATCCGAGAGCGACCAGACAAATAATTCTTCAACTGGCTAGACTCACGCCAATAGGGCTTGGTTTCTGTTTTACAAAAATAACAATCTCTTCTGGTTTCTGTTTGTCTTCTTTTTCTGGCCATGAATTTGAAATCTATAATTTTTAAAAAGGGACTTCCCCATCCTTGTCAACTTCTTGCTGCTCAGCTTTTTCTTTGGCTTCTTCTTCCTCTTCACCAGTTTCTTGAGAACGTTCAAATTCCTCTTCTACATCTGATGACTGCTTCCTTGAAGGCTCTATCTGACGCAATAAAATCATGTCGTTAATAACTACTTCAGCACTCTCCCTTTGAACTTCATCAGAATCCTCCCATTTTCTGTACTGAATTCGTCCAGAAACAAATACTTTATCTCCCTTAGACAACAGCTGTGCACACAGTTCAGCCAATTGTGCCCAGGCAACAATCCGGTGAAATTGGGCTGCCTCTTTTTGTTCTCCTTCGCTAGTTGTCCAACGACGGTTAGTGGCTAAACCAAAATTACAGACGGCTGTTCCCCCAGGAGTATACCTCAATTCAGGGTCGCGAGTTAAATTGCCAATTAACATTATCCGGTTTAAACAACGAGTTGACATTAAATTATTCCTCCCTTTTCTTAGTTAATAATAAATAACGTAATAGACCATCCTGCCGATTTAAGTAAGTTGTTAGTGGAGAGAAGTCAAAATTCGTATCTTTTGAATTTAAATGCCAAATCCAAAAAGAAGCACTTTTATTATCTTTTATCGGGTACGCCAATTTTTTTTCGCCCCAATCTTCCTTGTCGGTTATTTTAGTTTTTGCTTTTTTTAGCCTCTCCTCAAGCTGTTCAAACATTTCCTCGCGCCGTTCCTTTTTCATATCCGGAGCAGTCAAAAAAACAAATTCGTATTTTCCAGCCATAAACTAATTATACCTATCCTCCTCTTCCTCCGTCAACCACCTCTTTGGCGTCCTTAAATACATTAATCATCAACACCATTAGTCTTTATAAGGGGAATAATTTTAGGTCCTGCAGAAGTATCCTCAACTTGATAGCCCAAATCTTCAATCTGCTTTCTTATTTTATCCGCTTGTTCCCACTCTTCATTCTGTCTCAGTTTTTCCCTTTTTAAAACTAATTTTTCTACTTTTTCGGGAATTTCTGTTTTTGTTAATAAATCCAGCCCCAAAACTTGATCAGCCTCTTCAACCAGCCATTTCTTTTCTTGCTCCACAAGATAAGGGTCTTTGACTGCCCGCCAAAATATTGCCAATGCCTGAGGAAGATTTAAATCGTCAGCCAGAGCTTGCATAAACTCTTTTTTGTATTCTTTAGCCTGGTCACTTCTTTTCTTTTTTTTAAGCTGAGCCGGGATCAAAGCCATTAATTTCAAGCGAGACTGTTGAGCACTTTTTAATGCTTCCCAAGTGAAGTTTAACTGCTTGCGGTAATGGCCGGTAAGATAAAAATAACGTAAATCCAAAGGGCCAAACCCCTTAGCTTTAATATCATGCAAAGTATACTGATTGCCTAAGCTTTTACTCATCTTGCCTCCATCAACTGTTAAAAAGGCACCATGTATCCAATATTTAACAAATGGTGATTTACCAGTCGCGCTCTCTGACTGTGCTATCTCATTAGGATGGTGAGTGCTTTTTAAATCCTCTCCACCTAAATGGATGTCAAACTGCTCACCTAAATAAGCCATGCTCATCGCCGAACACTCAATATGCCAACCCGGAAAGCCTTTTCCCCATGGACTATCCCACTCCATATCTCTTTGTTTATCTTTGGGCGAAAACTTCCACAAAGCAAAATCCCGGGGGTCCTTTTTTTCAGGATTCTCCTCCACCCTAGCCCCTGCTTTTACCTCGTCTAAACTTGAGAGTTGGCCATAAGTATGGCCAGTTTTTTCATACTTTTGAAGATTAAAATATAATCCATCACTAGTTTGGTAAGTAAAACCCGCCTGTTCAATTTTTTTTATCAAACTTATTTGTTGGTCAATGTGCTTTGTTGCCCGAGGTAAAACATCAGGTTTTTTGATATTTAGTTCTTCCAACCCGCACAAAAAATCTTCAGTGTAAACTTGGGCAATTTGCCAAGCTGTTTTCCGTTGCTTTTTAGCAGCTTGTTCCAGTTTATCTTCCCCACTATCAGCATCATCAGTTAAATGACCAACGTCAGTAATGTTCATTACATGTTTAATTTGGTAGTCAAACATTTTAAGCGTCCGGTAAACTAAATCACTTAAAATATAAGTTCGCCAATTGCCAATAGTAACATAAGAATATACTGTCGGGCCGCAAGTATACATTCCAACTTGAGGAGGATTAAAAGGTTGAAATTTTTCTTTTTTTCGACTCAGTGAATTATAAATTTTCAATTCCATGTCTTCGGTTAGTTTTTAAGCTTACTTAACTCCCCAGTTCCGCCTTTTTTCTTTCTCTTTTTTAAGGCTGAGCCGCGCTGAGGCCGATCGGTGCCGGGTAAAATATCATTGGCATCAGACCGAGCTTCCTGTTCTTCCTGCTTTCTCTGCTTTTCCAATTGTTTTAATATTTGTTCGTCTTCTTTCTTTTTCTCTTCTTCTTCCCTTTTTTCTTTTCTTACTTCCTCAACCTGCTTTTCCATATCTTGAGCTCCAGGCCGACCACCTTGGTCTAAAGAGCCTTTTGCAGTTTTAATTGCTTCTTTTATCTGATCAATTTCTTTCTGCTTCTTTTCCCACTTGAAACCTATCTTGTCAGCTGATTTTTTTGACTTTGACTGGGAGGTAGTGGATTTACTTCCCTTGGTTAACTCTGAGGCTGCTTCCTCAGCTGCTTTACCAGTCTGCTCTCCTGCTTCTCTGGCTGTTTCCTCTCCGACTTTAGCTAAACCTTTGGCAACATTTTTGGCAATGCTTTTTTTGTTATTCATTATTCAAGGATTCCTAATCACCTAATAACTATATTTTAAACTCCAAAAGAATCTAGTCCGCCCAATTCCTGCATTTTTTTAGCGGCAACTTTTTGAGATTTTTTAATTGCTTTATTAATTGCTTTAACTAAATTTTTATTTTCCTGTTCATCTATTTTAACTGATTTTAACTTTTGGTCTCCTCCAATAACCACCTTTATATTCCCCATCTCCACCCTAATCTCTTCATCAGCTAAAGCATCTTGTAATTTATTAGCCTGATCTCTTAACTTTTTTAGCTTGCCTAATTTTTTAAATTTGTCCAACATAAGTTCACCTCCCCCCAAATATCTCCTCTGCTACCTTTGAAATGTCCTCTTTTATCTTTTTATTTTTTTTCTTCGTCTTCTTTTTCTTTGCCAAAACACACTTTATTTTAACATCTGAATGACAAATTTTCTTTAACCCAGTCTCAACAATCCGACGATTCCGATTTTCTTCCAACTTATCTTTATGAAATCGATAAAAAACCTCAAGTACTAATTGATTGTTTTTAAATTTTTTAGGTTTTGCCGCCCTTAAAAAAGCGGCTACCGAATGGTTCATTGGCTTAACTGCTTCCAATAAATCCCGCCATTTATTTTTCACTGTATCCAAATTCAAACCAACCCTTTTCCCGGCTTTCTTTGTCCCCTCTCCCACCTTTTCCTTTTTTTGGGCTTTATTCCCCTTAGTCATTCCTTTTTTTTTACCCTTTAAAAACTCTATTACCGCCAATTGCAGCGGCAGTTGGGGCAAAACAGCATTCTTTTGTTCATACATTGCTTGGATTAAAATCTTTGACAAACGACTCAATTGCGATAAACTAAATTGTTCAGCTAACCGACGTTCTTCAGCTTGCCCCTTGTCAACCTCTGTTCTCACTAAAATCAGTTTTTGCACTAAATTCAGCAGCCGCTGCAAATAGTCGTTCATTTCAGCTCCGTCTGCCTGCAACTGTTCCCCAACTCGCAGGAGCTCTTCTTGTTCACCATCAGCCAGAAGCTGAAGCACTTTGCTCGGTTTCTGCTTTTGCCAATGAATAAGCTCAGGTTGGGCTTTATCCCAGCTAATTTCTTTACCTAAACTTAAAACCAAACTTTCAAGCATCTTCTGGGCATCGCGAAAACCGCCATCAGCCAAATCAATAATCGTCTCAATTACTTTTTTTTCCACCTTTAAATTTTCTCCTTTAATTACTTTTTGCAAACTTCGTCTAACCTCCTGTCTGGTGCCCCGACTAAAATCAATTCTTAATAGTCTTGATAAAACAGTGGGGATAATTTTTTCAGGATTAGTAGTGCATAAAACAAAAACAACGTGCGACGGAGGCTCCTCTAGCGTTTTCAGCAAAGCATTAAAAGCAGGTTTAGTAAGCATATGCACCTCATCAATAATATAAACTTTATAGTCAGCACTAACCGGAGCTAAAGCAATTTTTTCTTTAAGTTGCCGTATGTCATCGATACCGCGATTAGATGCGGCGTCAATTTCAACCACATCTAAACTTGTTCCCCGTGTAATTGCCTTGCAGATTTCACACTGATTACACGGTTCAAAGCCTTTAGGTTTTTTCTCTGCCCGGCAATTGATTGCTTTAGCTAAAATCCTAGCCGCAGAAGTCTTGCCAGCACCTTTGGGGCCCGCAAACAGAAAAGCATGAGGGATTTGATCGCTCTTCAATATTTTAGTCAGTTTTTGACGAACATTTTCTAAATCCAGTTCCTCAACAGTTTGCGGCCGATATTTTAAAAAATACATAATTAGTTCAAGTCCTAAATTCTAATTTCTAATTTCAAAAAAATTAAAATGTTCATATTTGTTTATTATTTAGTATTTCGTATTTAGAGTTTGCAATTTAATTATTAATTAAATTGCTTATTCCATGCTCCAACCACTCCCTAATAATTTCAATTACCAGACGCTCTCTTTTTCTAGCCTCAGCTCGTGCCTTCGGGAAACAAATCATAACATCGCCCAGCCGTAATTGGCCATCAGGCCCTTTTTCATGCATTGGGAAAGTAAGAACACCCGGAATATAGTCTTTACCCCGATACTCCCGGTTTAATTTTTTAGCTTTACGCTTGCCCACGAAGTTCAAACTCAATTCTACACTGCCAGAAATATCATTTTCTTTTAATACCTCCTTAGTCAATTGACGAACCCTTTTAACGTCAATTGGGTATCGTGGGTCTTTTTTAATCTCTATTTTCATCATTCAGCACTTGCTTAACAACCTCAGCCACCTTTTTCCCTTCCGCCCTACCCTTTACTTGAGCCATAACCTTTCCCATTACCTGACCAAAATCTTTTATCTCTTCCTTTTCAACCACTTGCTTGACTGTTTGTTTAATTTCTTCCTCACTCATCATTTTTGGCAAATAATTTTTCAATAAGGCAATCTCTTTTTTTTCTTGCCTAATTAAATCCTCTCTGCCTGCTTTTTTAAACGCTTCCAATGACTCCTTTTTTTGTTTTAGTTCTTTTTGCAAAACTTCAAGCGTATCCTGCTGGCTAAACTTTGGACCAAGCTCTACCATCCGAGTTTGAATAAGAGAAGCCAAATATCTCAACATTTCGGCTTTTTCTTTTTGCCCTTTTTTTAAGGCTTGCTTAGCATCTTGCTTGATTCGGTCTAGAAGTTTACTCATTTATCTTCCTCCTTTCTTTTGTAACCTTTCTTTTCTCTTTTTCTTTTCCTTTCGCTCCTCCGCTCCACTTTTATAAACCATGTTCTCTTTAATTTCATCAACAATATCCATAGTTGCTCGTCGAAAACGAGCTAGCAAATCGGCATTGGTTTCCTTTTTGTCTTTTCTTTTTTTGATCACTATCGGCATTCATAAAGCACCTCCCCTCAAGTATAAAGTATTAATGCTGTAAAGCTTTAAAGCCCTACTGCCTTACTGCACTAAATAAAGTTTAACAAAGAAAAAGTTTAAGAACAACAAGCAAAGAGAAGGATTTATTGGTTTTCATTCAAACACATTATCCAATCACGAGTATTGACTACTCCATTATCATCCAAATCATAGCTGGAATTGCTTGTCCCGAACTTCTCCTTAAATTCTGATTTAACACATTGAGTCACTTTAGCACTATCAGTAGCGGTTGTAGTCGTTGGTTGTGCACTGGTTGGCAAAGCCCGCTGAGTTGGTGTTGGAGACAAAGCCTCCTCAGTTTCTTCCGCCTTTGTTTTAAAGGAAAAGGGGATTCCGTCATTGTCAAAAATTTTGTCACCAACCCGAATCCGGAAATAATAAGTTGTTCCCGACCTTAAAGGAGATAGATCAACCCGGTGAGTTGTAGCCGCTTGTTGTTCAGGAGCGCGAAGTAGCAAACTGGCTGGTGTTGTCCCATACTCTACTGTTGCTTGACTCTCTTTTTCTGATTGCCAACTAATAGTCGCTGATTTTGATTCCGCTTGAACTTGCACATTTTCAGGCTCTGCCCCCCCAGCTGCCCCACTTAAATAGGTCTTAGCCGCTCGAATACCAAAAACAGCCAACACTCCGGTTAGTAATAAGATAACAACAATAATTATCTTCTTTATATTCCCCTTCATTTTAAATCGCCATCACTGTTGATAATAATAACACAATTACTCCTCCTAAGCCCATAATAATCAACGGGGTTTCTATTCCTGTTTCCGGCAATTCACTAGGTGTAGCAGTAGCCTCTGCTGAAGCAGTACTTGTGGGAGTGGGAGTGGAAGTGGAAGTGGAAGTAGGAGAAGAAGTCGCCCCTGTCCCCCCAATTGTATATGAACCACTGCCGTTGGAGGCACAATCAATCAAATCATTGCCTGAACTGTCCCAGATAGCAGAATCAGTGTCATTACCCTCTTCACATAAAAAAGAAACTGCTGCTTCCCCATTGCTTTCCGCTTCAAAAGTTATCGTTGCTAAATCACCTTCACCCGAAACTAATTCCAAAGTTGTTTCTACCATTCCCCATATTGAAAGTTCGCCTTCTGAATTTTCAAGATCATAACTAAATTCCGGGAAAAAATCTCCTTTGCTAACTTGATTCACTTTTAGCTTAGTCGAGTCAAAACTTATTATCGCGTCAGCAGCTGCGACTTCTTGTTCTCCAGTATCCACCTTAACTATTACTTGAAAGGTTTCACCAACCGCTTGATCACCGCTCGCCGGGGCAAAATACAATCGCGGCGCAGCATAAGCAGTAGCAACTGAAATTATAAAAAAGCTACTAACCAAACCCAGAAAAATTAATATTTTCTTCATTTTACTGTTAAACTCAAATCTTCAGTTTGAAATGGATATTCCTTTCCCAAACCAGCCAAATTTGTCCCGCCGGCCTCAGCTTGCTTTAATTTTAAGGTTGTTTCCCCTTTTTTTAGAGCTTTGTAGCTTAAAGTTAGTAGAGTTACTTCTTGACCAGCCTCAAAATTAACGGCTTGATCCAGCTGTACCAAAGTAACTACAACCCGATTTTTTTGGGGTTCAATCCAATTCCGGCCCACCCGGGAAAAGCGGTCAGACGGGTCTGTCCCTAAAATATCAATATAATCAGGGTTATACTCAATTAAAATATCAACTCCATCCAAGGATAATTGTTCAAAGGGGGTCATAACTACCCTTACCTGTCCCTGACTTTCGACCTCAATATTATCTTCTCCTTTTAAGGCAAGAACTGTTTGCTGCTTCTTTCCGGGTTGTAAACTAGCTGGTAAACTTTTGTTTTCTTCTTCCCAGTCTCCGATTTGTTGCTGAGATAATTTTTGAACAATGAAAACACTTTCTATAATGACTAAAAATGCTAAAACTGGGACCAGCCATTTTGCAGTGTCTAATTTTTTTAAATCCATTTTAAACTCCTTGTTAACTATTCAACTATATAATCAAACCGCTTTCTTTTGCAAGGACTAAATTTCTTCTTCGTATCGCTTACTCAGCGTTTCTAGGAAAAAGACTACATCCTGACCAGTAACGGTTCCGTTCCTGTTAAGATCTTCTTGGACAGCCTCACCTGATTGCCCCAAGGCTGCTTTTAATTTTGTATAATCAGTCGCATCGACTATTCCGTCTCTATTAATATCTCCGGGTTCAAGAGCTAGCGCAGTCCAATCAAAAACATTTTCACCACTGGTAATTGTTAAATTACCTTGGCCTAACCAACAGCGGTCAACCTGTTCATCCTCACAAAAGCGGCGAGCTAAATGAACCGGCCCCTTAATTAAAATCGTATATCCACTTCCCGGGGTGACTCCAACCAACTCTAAACTACCAGTTCCGATTGCCTGCTCATCAAAAGAAACATTAACATTCTCAAAAACCTTGCGTTGTCCTTGACCTTTAATTACTATATCTACTTTCTGGTCAGGAATATTACTCACCACAATCTCTTTACCACTAGCTTCATACTCTGTTCCTACAAATCGAATTTTAAAAGTCATCTTAGGCCAATCAGCCTCTCCCTCTCCATCACAATCAACCACTTTAACCTGAGTAACAATTTGATCAACATTATTTATTTCCAGCTCCCGATCAACATCAGCATCTGTTTGGCCGCGAACTCCGCGGATTTCATAATCACTATCCAAGCGAAGCTCAAACTCTCCTTCTTTTTCTCCGCTAAATTCAACTTCAACCAAATCAAAAACTTCTGTAGGAACACTTTGTGCCATTGTTAACGCCGCCATTTTTAGCACACCCGAATTGTTTGCTTTATCTTCGTTCCAAATACTCGCCCCGTAATCGTCATGAAAAGTTACCTTACTAACTGCTGCTATTTCATTATCAAAATTCAACCTTATTTCAGCCGCATGTATCTCAGCTGTTTCAGCTGCGTTTTCAGGGCTGGGGTCAACCTTAACCAAAAGTTTAGCTTGGTCGCCTTTACAGACCTCCAACGGTTGTGGATGTAAGCTCACATCAATATTACTATAAACTGCTTTTCGCCTGAGCTCGGTTCGGCGTTGCAATAAAATTCCTCCTGCTAATAAGCCAGCAGCAGCCATCAAAATTGCAACTAAGCTTAATGCTTGCTTTCTTTGGTCGTTCATTTATTCTTTTTCCTCATAATTAAATAATCAAAGAGTTTCTAAATATTTCTCTTTCCATAATATTATGTCATTTACACCAATCGTGCCGTCACAATCGTAATCAGCATATAATTGACTAGCTGGGATCTGTTGGTTGTGATAAAAAACCTTTATGTATTGTTCTTTCCAGCCAATAAAGTCATCCAAAGAGGTTCCATCAGTCTGACAACTATAACTGGTGGCTCCCAAGGCTACGTAACTACCATCTGGACAAGGTTTACAGCCAGTGGGTGCAGCATCCAAAACTGAACTGTCAGCACCGGAATTCATTCCACTGCAGTTATCATCGGTTGAATAACAATAAATACGATAACTACCAGATTGGGGAACCTCCCACCCGGTAACTCTTCCTTCAGTTCCACTATCCTGATTATTTCTATTCCATTCTTTCTTAATTGGCCCGTCAGCAACCAAAACTACATTGCTGGCTAAACTACCACTTCCATCATGCATACAGCCTAAATTGATGGTATCGCCCACTTCAACATCCAGTTCTTTTTGCCAATTAGTTTGAGCGTTGACTTGAATCCGGGATTGTAAAGAATCATAAGGACATTCCTCGCCCGGCTCAGTAGGAGACTCAGTCGGATTTGCTGGCGGGGTAGCTGTCGGTTCTCCTGGCCCCGGTCCTGGCTCGCCTTCAGACTCAGTTGGGGTCGCAGTTGGTTGAGGAGTCGCGGTTGGTTGAGGAGTCGCGGTTGGCTCAGATTTTGGCTGACAACAATATTTATATCCGCCGCTGTCCTGGCCGCACTTTCTGTTAAAATCAACTGTGCCTGATTGGCATTCCCCGATTGATGAAACGCATATTTCATGGGCAACATCACATTGAACATAACTTTCTGTCGGCATTGGAGTTGCGGTTGGTTCACCCTCACACTTGCTGTCATCACAAAGCGCTCCCATATTCCCAAAGGGATCCACCTCACTCCATTGACAATTAGCTGTGTCACAACTTCCGTAACAATAACATTCAACATCAGAGTCAACTTCAGGTACACAACACACTTCATTATACCCAGCACAATCTGTCGGATCTACTGCTTTTTCCCCAGCTTCACAACCCCCTACTCGACAAACCCCGGCATCTGGGTCTCCGCCATAACCACAGGTATCAATTCCGGGAGTAGGAGTTACTTCACAAGCGGCACAGCCTTCTGATTCCAGCTTCCACTCACCATTACAACAAATCTGATTGCCTTCAGTAAAACAATTATCCCGGCAGGTGCTATAGCGGCCTGAATAACATTGATTGGAACCACATTCAGGTGTATCATCTTCCCCTGGTCCACAAATATAACCACCACTCAACGCTCCTGCCCAATGATAACCATTACAACACCAACTACAATGAGTTGAACCAGCGGTCAGCATACTACAATTATAGCCGTCTGGACGGCAATCGGGTGTAGGAGTCGCGGTTGGCTCAGATTTTGGCTGACAACAATATTTATATCCGCCGCTGTCCTGGCCGCACTTTCTGTTAAAATCAACTGTGCCTGATTGGCATTCCCCGATTGATGAAACGCATATTTCATGGGCAACATCACATTGAACATAACTTTCTGTCGGCATTGGAGTTGCGGTTGGTTCACCCTCACACTTGCTGTCATCACAAAGCGCTCCCATATTCCCAAAGGGATCCACCTCACTCCATTGACAATTAGCTGTGTCACAACTTCCGTAACAATAACATTCAACATCATCAGGAACTGGCGTGGCTGTTGGGGGTGGTCTAGTCGGTTCTATCTCCGCACTAGCACATTGGCATATATCCTGTCCATCACAACAGTCGCTGTTTGTTTCTACTGTAGAAGGGCATCCAGTCCCACACCATTTCTGTTTATCCGCCCTATTCCCATTGGCATCAACTAACACTCCATTCTCACAAGAATATCCGCTTAGGTCTCTATTATAAACATCACTACAATCAGTACCGCCCGTATCACCGTCTCCGCCTCCTTGGTGATCAGCACAAGCTTCCTCGTGTCTAGCTTCACAACTCCCACCCGTCCAACAGCCAGGACCATAAGACCAACCATCAGGGCAAGTACCACTACCGCACCAGGTGTGCCCCACAGCTTCACATTCTTCTTGATTATCTATTGCTGCTTTCCTGGTTTCCTGTCTTTGCTGGACTAATTGAAGTGCAGCCGGAAGGGCTAAACCAATAAGCAATAAACCAATAATAAGCGGTGCTTGGACGGCACCGCGTTGTAAATGTCGTTTCTTCTTTTTCATAAGATTAAGGAATCCCTTATTAACTCCATTAAAGCATTATTAAAAACCATTTGTCAAGGATTTATTAATAAGCTACTATTATATTAATGGGCAAAATACCAACTATTCTAGCTATCCTTCTCCTCATCCCCATCACTTTGTGGGCAGTTTTTCAAAACCAAGACCTTCGCCGAGTTGCTTTTGGTACTAAAGCCAATATTGAAATTGACCTTGCCCAAACCAGTGGTCCACTTCCCAAGCGGCTGTGGCAAAATTACGCTCAGGGCGGCGAGGAAGCTAATAATATGCTTCAGCCAGTAGTTAGTGAAACTACTCAACTTAATCCGCAGTTAATCAGAATTGACCATTTGTTCGACCACCATGTCAAAATTAACCCGTCGGCTGACGGGCAAGCGAAATATGATTTTTCACAACTTGATGATATTGTCAAGACTATTCTAAAAAGCGGTGCTAAACCAATGTTAGTTTTTTCTTATATGCCACCTTCCCTGTCCCTAGATGGTAAAAATGTTTCTGTTCCCAATAATTGGCTTGAATGGCAGAATTTGGTTAAAGCAACAGTAAGCAGATACAGCGGCAAAGATGGATATAATTTAGACAATCTTTATTATGAAGTTTGGAACGAACCGGATTTGTTCGGCAACTGGCATTATGGCAAACAACCTAATTATTTAACTCTTTACTATCACACAGTTAAAGCCGCCCAAAAGGCAACTAATGTCAACGCATTTAAAATTGGTGGGCCAGCAACTACCGGCTTTTACCCTAACTGGATTAAAGCACTCTTAAATTATTGTCAGGACAATGATTTAAGAATTGATTTTATTTCTTGGCACCGTTACGCTAAGAACTTGGAAAGTTATAACCGAGATTTTGAAAAACTTAATGCAATTTTAACCAATTACCCTAAATACTTTACCTTAGAACGTTTAATTACAGAATTCGGACCCCACTCAGAAAATTCGGCTTGGTACGATAATAAAATATCCGCAATTCATTCTATGGCCTGTATGACCCAATTAATGGGCAAGGTTCATCGAGTATTTACTTTTGAAATTATTGACGGGCCAGGACCTAAAAAATACTGGGGGCGTTGGGGGCTTTTGACCCATAAAAATCACGGGGTATCGTCCAAAAAACCACGCTATCATGCTTACAGTTTTCTAAACCAACTAAATGGCCAAAGGGTTTCTCTTTCCAAAGAAGGCAGTTGGGTTAAAGCAATTGCCACGCAAGAAGCAAATAAGATACAGGTTTTAGTAGTCAACTATGATCCCTTAAACCGTCACTATGAATCAACCCCGATTACTCTTAAAAATATTCAACCCGGCACCTATCAGTACAGTCAACAATATTTCCAAGGACCAAGTCAAACCAATCGAGAAGAAGTTCAATCAAAACAAATTACCAAAAAGATTATTCTTCAGCCCAACTCTGCGGTTTTATTAGAATGGGAAAGACTAGAGTAAAAACCGCTTAATATCTGCGGCAATAACCAAAACCGATAAAAGCAAAATAAAAATCATTGCCAGTTGGTTAATTCGCGTCTTTGTTTTTTCGGTCAGTTTTCTACCCCGAATTGTTTCAAACCCCAAAATACTCGCATGCCAGCCGTCTGTTCCGGGGATAGGAATAACATTAACTATAGCTAAGTTCACCGAAACAACCGCAAAAAAATGGATTAAGGATAATAAGCCCTGAGCTTTAAAAATTTCCCGGGAAGCTGAGTAAATACCAATCGGACCGGTCACTTGCTTAGGTACTTTACCTTGAAAAAGGGTTGTGAATATGCCAATTATGCTTTGAAAAATTTCCACGCCCCATAAAATTCCTTCTTTCAATCCATACCAAATGCCAAGGGGAATCCTTTTGATTAAAGATATTTTTACCAATTTCTTGTCAGTGATAATTACCCCCAATGCCCCTTGGTCTTCCGGAGGATTTTCTCGAGGAGTTAATTTATATTCTTCTCCTTCCAAGGAAACTAAAATAACTTCCTCGCCTAAATGCTGATTAATAATCTCTGTAAACTGCTGCATATTATTAGTTTCAAACTCTTGATCACCTATTTTTATAGCTACAACCTTAGTATCTATTTCTAAGTCAGACTTACCAGCCGGAGAATCAGAAGCAATTTGAACAATCTTTACTGCCCCAATTTCTTGCGGAACGCCCTGAATACCATAAACAACACTAAAAACGCCAATTGCCAAAAGAAAGTTCATTACCACCCCGGCGGCTAAAATTAAAAATTGAACTTTTTTGGACTGGGTATAAAAGGCCCTGTTTTTGTCTTCATCCACCCGACTCTCCATTCCCCAAATACGAACAAAGCCGCCCATGGGAATCAAGTTCAAGGAATAAATTGTTTCTTTGAACTTCTTGCCAACTAAACGGGGCGGGTAACCCAAACCAAACTCCTCCACTCTAAGGCCATGTAACTTGGCCATTAAAAAATGGCCCAGCTCGTGGATAAGAATCATGCTTGATATGGCAATAAAAAATATTAAGAAAGACACTATTCTCCTTTAATCTCTTTTCTCTTCTTCTCTGCTAACTTTTCTAATTTCTCAATATACTCATCAGTCCACCCTTGTAATTTCTCTTCCATACGGTAAAAGTCATCTTTGCTTATTTCCCCTTCTTGTTCCTGTTCTTGAAGAGTATAACGGTGCTCACTCCGAATGTTCCTAACCATCACCCGAGCCGCTTCTAACTTTTTATCAAGCAATTCTAAATAGGCTTCACGCTGTTGTGTAGATAACTGGGGCAACTTTATTCTAATTACTTCTCCACTAACTGTTGCTTGAACCCCTAAATCCTGAGCTAGAATCTCATTTTTAACGCGTTTAATAATTGATTTGTCCCAAGGCTGAAAGACAAGGCTTCTTGCTTCTTCAACAGCAATTGAACCCAGCTCCTTTAGGGCTAATTTATCCTGGCCAGGATAAGCTTCAATTTTAATATCCTCAACTAAAGAAGGGTTAGCCCGACCAGTGCGAATG